>NZ_LMDO01000019.1:0-78706 GCF_001425105.1 Pseudomonas sp. Root401
GCCTATACCCCACTCAGACGCCGGATAGATGAAAGCAAGCCAAACACGCATCAAGAACAGTATTGCAGAAAAGGGGGTAACCATAGATGTGGGAGCGAGCCTGCTCGCGAAGACGATGTGTCAGTTTGCGGTGATGTTGGATGTGCCGGACTCATCGCGAGCAAGCTCCCACAGGGTGTTGTGAACACATCACCATCCCCAGAACTGCAGCCACCAGCCATAACCCACCAGGCTGCTGGCCATGACCAGGCATGCCATGGCTGGCAATCGTTGGATCGCTGGAGTCTGGGTCTGCTGCAGGCGCTTCCAGCCCAGCCATAAACTCCAGGCTATCGCCGCTATCAGCAATCCGGCCCTAGCCGGTTGTACCCATTCCAGCAGCAGTCCTTCATAGCGCAGCAGTTTGACCGTGGTGGCCGACAAGCCGAGGAACAATCCAGCACCGCCGAGGGGCGTCAGGGTGATGGCTAAGGGCGGATATTGTGCGCTGTCACCCGAGAGGCGTGCCGCCAGGCGCATCAGCAGCATCAGCGAAGTGCCTATCAGCAGCGCGCTCATGCCCAGGTACGCGACGATGCAAAAACCGTCGAGCCAACTGAAACTGTCATTGAGTTGCGGATAGTGCGTCAACAGCCACCAGGGCGCATTGTCCTGGAGCGCCCAGAGCCAATCATGACTGACCAGCCATTGGGCCAGGCTTTGCTTGAGGTCGATGAACCATGGGCTGACAGTCCACTGGAAGGCGCCCATGGCCAGGCCGATGACACCGAACAACAGCAAGCGAACATCCCAGGGCGAGAGGGTGTCAGCCGTCGAGAGCAGGATTTCCTCGCTGCTGGAGCGGGCAATCAGGCGCACCGCATCGCGCTGGCCGCTGCAGCGACCACAGGCGTGGCAATCGGCGGCGCCACGCATGCGGCGGATGTCCAGCAAGGGCGCGCAGTTGGGAGGAGGGCGACGCGGCGCGGGGTTTTCCAGCCAGCGTTGTTCGTCCACCTGAAAGTGCACTGGCGCCAAGCGAGCGAGGAGGGAAAAAACGCCGCTGACCGGGCACAGGTAACGGCACCACACCCGCTTGCCCCGGGCGAACAACAGGCCGACGATCACTGCGGCGACGGTGGAGCCGCCCAGGATCAGCAATGCAGCCTGGGCGTAGTCGTAGACGCTGATCAGTTGACCGTAGAGGGTGGTCAGGCAGAACGCCAAGGTCGGCCAGCCAGCCCAGCGCAATCCGCGCGGCATTCCCAGGCCCTTGCCATACTGGCTGGCCCATTCGCTCAAGGCGCCTTCTGGGCACAGCACGCCACACCAGAGCCGCCCGAACAACACGATCGACAGCAACACGAACGGCCACCACAGGCCCCAGAACAGAAACTGCGCCAGCAGCGTGAGATTGTCGAACAGGCGTGCCTGGCCGCTGGGTAATGGCAGCAGGGCCGGCACCACCAGCAGCACCGCGTAGAACAGCACCACCGCCCATTGCACGGCACGAATGGTTGCACCGTGGCGCCGCATGCCGTCGCCCAGGCGTTGAAGCCAGGGGTTCAGGTCGGGCATGGCAGGTTTTCCGCCTTGCGCGGCCGCAGCCAGCCCGCGACGACGCCCCAATAGCCCAGCCACACCAGCAGCGTCATCGCACTCGGGCTGGCCCGATACCCGGTGAAGTCCGCCAGGAACCCGCCGAAGCCATGGCCGTCGTCGAGTATCGCGCTGCTGTCCCACAGCGCGTCGCCAATGCCGCGATACACCGCCTCAGGCCAATCCATCGCGAGCAGTTGCCCGCCGATCCGCTCGATACCGCTGACCAGCAACGCCGCCCCCAACAGCAGCAGGATCGCTTCGCTGATGGCAAAGAAACGCGGCCATGAGATGAACCGGCGGCTGCTGTGCAGCAAGGAGACGGTCAACAGCGACAGCACCAGCCCGGCCAGCGCACCGACGGCGAACAAGCCCAGTTGCGGCCCTTGCAGGCGCGCGCTGGCGCCATACAGGAACACCACGGTTTCACTGCCTTCGCGGCTGACCGCCAGCAGCGCCAGCACCAACAGCCCCAGGCCGCCCTGACGGCTCAGGCGCTGGTCGGCGTGGCGTGTCAGGTCATGCTTGAGCGTCCTCGCGTTTCGGTGCATCCAGCCGACCATCTGCACGATCAGCAGGCTGGCGACCAGTGCCAGCGACGCCTGGAACCATTCATTGGCCGTCCCGCTCATGGCCTCGCCGGCCAGCAGGATCAGCCCGGCGAGCACGCCGGAAAGCAACAAGCCCAACGCTGCGCCAGCCCATACATAGCGCAGCAGTTGGCTGGCCTGTTGTTGCCGGCTGACCCAGGCCTGGAGAATCCCGATCACCAACAACGCCTCGACGCTTTCGCGCCAGACAATAAACATCGATTGAGTCATGCAAACGCCTCCTGCTGACCGATTACTGGGCGAGAATCCCGCCCTCGGGCAGTTGCGGATTGAATTCGTCGAAAAACGGATAGTGCCCGGGGCGCAGCGGGTGGATGACCACGAAAGTCGTGACGCCGGGCGAGAGCACTTTCTCGACGCGCAAAGGCGTGCTTTCGAACTCTGCCGGGCCCTGGCCGATGTTCTTCAGCACGATCTTGAACCGTTGCCCGGCCGGCACTTCCAGTTGCGCCGGCGTGAAATGCCCGTCGCGTATGCTCAGCTCATAGGTCGGCAGTTCGGCTTGGGCGATCGAGGGCAGCAGCAAACCGGCCAGCGTCAACCAGGCCAGGCGTCGATGAGTCGTGACGTGCCGTGGGCAGGATGAGCGGCGCATGCTCAGTACCCGCCTTTTTTACCGATCCCGGCGTAGACGAATTCGTAATGCAGTTCGCAGCGTTCGAACCATGGCGCCACGCCGGTTTCCTTGTCGGTATGACGACCGAGGGAGCCATGGCCGTCAGGCGGCAGGACAGTGAATGTCAGTTGATATTTGCCAGGGCCGAGCAGCTTGACGTTGTCGCCATAGTGCGGCCCGTCGTTGGCAACCATGGCGTGGAAGTCACCCTTGAGCTCGGTGTCGTTGCCTTGTTTCTTCAGTTGGAACGACACATTGAGGTAGGGCACGAAACTGCCTTCCTGGAAGCCCTGCTTATTGTCCGCCGTGGCGCGGATATCGGCTTCCAGGTGCACGTCGGAATCGGCCGTGGCTCGCATCATCCCGGCCGGGGCCATTTCAATCGGCTGCAAATACACAGCCCCGACCTCCAGCCCTGGGCACAGTTGCGGTTCGCCGATGGGGTATTCCTTGGCTTGGGCCAGCGGTGCGAGAAACAGCAAGGCCAGAGGCAGAGTTGCAAGTGTGCGCATGATGACTTCCTGGTTGGCTAAATGATGGCGCCGAGTCTAGGAAGCTTTGCTGCGAATAATAATGATTCTTGTCAATTTTTAGCGCGAATTTTCCAACGACGAATGCCGACTGGTTCCTGCGCGGTTGTTCTTGATCGGGATCAAGGGGCACGGCGCCCCGACACGGTAGGGTGCGGGTACACCCATCAGTTATACGGGGTCGTCATGGCAAAGCCCTTTCCCATCAGTCCCAAACATCCCGAGCGCATTTGCTGGGGTTGTGATCGTTACTGTCCGACCAGTGCGCTGGCCTGCGGCAACGGCGCCGATCGAACGATGCACCCGGCCGAGATGATCGGAGAGGATTGGTACCTGCACGGGGATTGGGGGCTGGAGCTGGTCGACATTACCGCCAAGGTCATCGATCCAAGCGCCACTCACTTGAAGGAATAAGGGTAAACCTGTGGCGAGGGATTGCTCCCGCTGGGCTCTGTAGGAGCTGGCGAAGCCTGCGATCTTTTGATCTTTCGCTTTCGCTTTCGCTTTCGCTTGAGATTCAAGTGGCTGGGGAAAGATCGCAGCCTCGTTTCACTCGACAGCTCCTACACAGCTCCTACACAGCTCCTACACAGCTCCTACACAGCTCCTACACAGTTCCTGCACAGCTCCTACGTCATAGCGGCAGCATTCTCAGGGCACGGTGTTTTACAACTTCGGCAACTGCCCGATCCGCCCCATCATCTCGGTCACGATCTGCAAGTCCAGCAGGAACTGCTCGACCGTCTTGAACTCGTTGTCGTTGTGCCCGGTGTACTTGACGTCGGGCATGGCCAGGCCGAACTGCACGCCATTGGGTAAGTCATGAACCGAAGTGGCGCCGGCAGAGGTGCCGTATTTGTGTTCCATACCCAGGTTTTCACTGGCCACAGCCAACAGTGCCTTGACCCATTCACCCTCAGGGTTGCGGTACATCGGCTCGTCAATGGAATAGTCAAAGGCCACCGCAACGTGGGCCTTCCTGGTCCAGGCGGCCAGTTTGTCGGCGATTTCAGTCTTGAGGGCTTCTGTGGTCTTGCCCACTGGCACCCGCAGGTTGACCGCCAGCTTGAAGGTCTTCTCATCCATGCCGACGTAGGTCAGGGACGCGGTCAGCGGGCCCATGAAAGCATCGGAAAAACCAATTCCCAGTTTGCTGCCCAGATAGTCCAGGCCCCAGTTGTCGGCGGCATAGCGGGCGGCGTCGGTGATGTGGTTGTGTTTGAGCGCGACCTTGCCGTCGAGGCTATTGATGAAGTCCAGCATCCTTGCCACCGGGTTGACGCCTGTCTCGGGCTCGGAGGAGTGGGCGGAAACGCCAGTGAAGGTCAGATTGACGTCCTTGCCGACGACCTGGCTGGTCACTTCGAAGTTGCCACCGTTGCGCTTGGCATAGTCGGTAGCGGCCTTGAGCAGGCTGGCGGCCAGTTCGGCGGGCTTGTCGCTGGCGAAGGTAGCAACGGACGTCGATGGAATCTGATTGGTCGCCAGGCCGCCCGTCAACGCGGTAATTTCTGCCCCCTTGCCCTGTGCAGCGCGCCGGGTGAAGTTCGCCATGACGGTGCCATAGCCTTTCTCGGCAATCACCACAGGGTAGCCGCCATCCAGCGCCAGGTTGTAGTTGGGCGTCGGGTTGCGTTCGAAATAATAGGGGATGGCGTCGCCGGTGGTTTCCTCGGTGGTGTCGACAAGCAGCTTGAAGTTGCGCGCCAGCGGCAGTTTCTCTTCCTTGATGATCTTCATCGCATAGAGCGCGACCACGATGCCGTTCTTGTCGTCTTCGGTACCGCGACCATACATGCGGTCGCCCACCAGGGTGACCTTGAACGGGTCGAGGCGGGTACCATCTTTCAACACCCAGTTTTCCGGCGTTACCGGCACCACGTCGGCATGGGCGTGAATGCCCACGACTTCGTCGCCGCTGCCTTCGAGGGAAATCTCATAGACGCGGTTGTCGACATTGCGGAAGTTGAGGTTGAACGCCTCGGCCAGGTTTTTGATCTTGTCGGCGATCTTGAGGAATTCCGGGTTCTCGTGCTGGGCAACGCCGTCCTTGCGAAAAGTCGGGATGGCGACCAGTTCCTTCAGCGTCTCGGTGGCCGCTTGGCCGTATTTCACTCGGGCATAGAGGCCCAGCAGGCGATGGATTTCATTCTGCTGTTCAGCCGAAAGGGGTTTGTTGCCTTGGAATGCGCTGATGGCTGGGCCGAGGTTGGCGGCTTTGCCCAGGTCGCTCTTGGCCACGTCGGCCAGGAACTGCCTGAAATCGGTAACTGAGGTGTTGGAGAAGGTTTTGACGATGGCTGCACCCTGTTGGGCGCTGATGTTGGCGAATGCTGGTGTGGTGATCGAAGCGAGGCTGGACAACAGCAGGGTGGTCACGGCCAGGTGTTTGAGCGAGAAGTTCATTGCTGGCATTCCTTTGCAGGCGGTAGGGGGGACGTGTCTGATTTGATGACACAAACCGTTGCAACCTAACACCGCGAGGAAGTGGTGGGGGAGTCCTGCAGGGGAATCTGTCGCACCGCGAAGCAAAAACGGCGCAGAAATGAAAAATGGCGCAGGGCCATCAAACGCCTGATTGCAAGCACGCCCACCGCTATCGCGAGCAAGCTCGCTCCCACAGAAGATCGGTGGCGGACATAAGTGCTGTGAACACCCGCAACCCACTGTGGGAGCGAGCTTGCTCGCGATGACGGCGATACATTGAACATCAATGCAAGCACGCCCACCGCTATTGCGAACAAGCTCGCTCCCTCAGGTGCGCATTGCTCAATGCGGCGCGCGGGGGATCGTCTTGAGCAGGTCTTCAGGGCTGATATGGCCGACCACCGGTTGCGCGGTGCTGCCGGGCAATGGCAGGTCGAGGATGTGTCCCTTGATCTTGCCGACCACATGCATTTCACAGGGTTTGCAGTCGAACTTCAGCGTCAGCACTTCGTCACCGTGGATCAGCTGCATCGGTGCCACCTTGGTGCGCACGCCAGTGACGCCCTTGGCCTGCTTGGGGCAGAGGTTGAACGAGAAACGCAGGCAGTGCTTGGTGATCATCACCGGCACTTCACCCGTTTCCTCGTGGGCCTCGAACGCCGCGTCGATCAGCTTGACGCCGTGACGATGATAGAAGTCCCGGGCCTTCTGGTTGTAGACGTTGGCCAGGAACGACAGGTGCGACTCCGGGTACACCGGCGGCGGGCTGGTCTCGGCCTTGCGGCCACCGCGTGGGTGGGCTTCGATGCGGGCGGCGGTCAGGGCTTCGATGGCTTCGCGGCGCAAGGCCTTGAGCTGCGAGTTGGGGATGAAGAACGCCTGGGGCGCATCCAGCTCGATCGCGGTAGCGTGGTATTCGGTGGTGCCCAGTTGGCCGAGCAGGTCGTGCAATTGCTCCAGGGCCTGTTCCGGCTTGTTGGCCACGCCGAACGGCCCATCCAGGGCGACGCTGGCGCTGATGCCTTCTTCGCTGGTGGCGGTCAGTTCCAGGCGCTCTTCGCGCAGGCGCGCAACCCAGGCCAGGCCGACGCGGCGTTCGGAGGAAGTCTTGAGCAACGCCTGCTGCCAGTTGTGGTCCAAGTTGCGGCTCAACGGATGGTTGGGGCGCAACTGGTACATGCCGGCCGGCATCTCGTTGGGTTCGACGCGGTAGCGGTAACGCTTCTGGCCGTCCTCTTCGAACTCACCCTTGGGCTCGGCGATGTTGGCGCGGAAACCGACGACTTCGCGCTTGACCAGCACATTGAGGCCGTCGCCGTTGGACAGCGGATCGAAGGTCACCACTTGCAGGTCGCGCTTGCCGACTTTTTCCACCACGCCCACCGGCACGCCGGTAAAGGTCGGCGAATCGAAGGCGCCAATGTCGATCTTGCGTTCGCTGACGAAATAGTCGGTGCTGCCACGGTGGAAGGTCTTGTCCGGATCGGGGACGAAGAAGTGCGCGGTGCGGCCGCTGGACGCGCGGGCCAGGTCCGGACGGTCTTCGAGGACATCGTCCAGGCGCTGGCGGTAATAGGCGGTGATGTTCTTCACATAACCCATGTCCTTGTAGCGGCCTTCGATCTTGAACGAACGCACACCGGCTTCGACCAGGGCGCGGATGTTGGCGCTCTGGTTGTTGTCTTTCATCGACAGCAGGTGTTTTTCGTAGGCGACCACCCGGCCCTGGTCGTCCTTGAGGGTGTAGGGCAGGCGACAGGCCTGGGAGCAGTCGCCACGGTTGGCGCTGCGGCCGTTCTGGGCGTGGGAGATGTTGCACTGGCCGGAAAACGCTACGCACAGCGCGCCGTGGATGAAGAACTCGATGGCCGCGTCGGTCTCGTCGGCGATGGCGCGGATTTCCTGCAGGTTCAGCTCACGGGCCAATACCAGTTGCGAGAAACCGGCCTGGTCGAGGAACTTTGCCCGGGCCAGGGTGCGGATGTCGGTCTGGGTGCTGGCGTGCAGCTCGATGGGCGGGATATCCAGCTCCATCACCCCCAGGTCCTGGACGATCAGCGCATCGACGCCAGCATCGTATAACTGGTGGATCAGCTGGCGGGCCGGCTCCAGTTCATTGTCGTGCAAGATGGTGTTGATGGTCGTGAACACCCGGGCGTGGTAGCGGTGGGCGAACTCCACCAGCCGGGCAATATCGCCCACCTCGTTGCAGGCGTTATGACGCGCGCCGAAACTCGGGCCACCGATGTACACGGCGTCGGCGCCATGCAGAATGGCCTCGCGGGCGATGGTCACGTCGCGGGCGGGGCTGAGCAATTCCAGATGATGTTTGGGCAAGGACATTTGTTTTTAGTCAGGCTGATCACGGTCGAAGCGAGCATTGTAGCCGCCAGGCGCCTTGCAGGCACCTGTGGACTTGGGTTTGCACGACCTGGACCGATGCGCGGCGGTCCCGCGGGCTTCACCCAGGTGTCGAGTCGGCGCTGCACCAACGGTTGCGCCCGGTGTTCTTGGCCAGGTACAGGAAGGCGTCCGCCGCCTTGATCAGCATGGCCGGGGCTATGTCCTCTCCGCTCGGCTGGCTGGTGGTGATGCCCGCGCTGATGGTCACGATGCCCAAGGGATGATCGCCATGTTCGATGTTCAGGGCCCTGACGGCTTCGAGGATTTGCTGCGCGACCTTGGCGGCACCCGTGCTATGGGTGTTGGGCAGTAACACGGTGAACTCTTCACCGCCATATCGGACCGCCAGGTCGCCCGGCCTTTTGATGGTCTGTCTGACCGCGGCGGCAATCGCGCGCAGGCAGTCGTCGCCGGCAGCATGGCCGTATCTGTCGTTGAAACGCTTGAAGTAGTCGACGTCGAGCATGATCAACGCCAGGGACGAACCCTGGCGCTTGGCCAGGCGAATCTCGTCGGCCAACGCGATGTCCAGCCGCCTGCGGTTGCCCAGCCCGGTCAGGCTGTCGGTCAGCGCCATGTCGCGCATGGTCTGGTGGGCGCTGCGAATCTGCTTTTCCATGGTCATCCGGTGGCGCAACTGGCTCAGCACGATGAGCCCGAAGCCGACGAGGATCATGATCAGGAAAATCAGCACGATGCTGGTCTTGAACAGGTCGCGCCGCCACGGAGCGATGATGGACTCGCGCGACAACCCGGCTTCCACCACCAACGGGTAGGTGGTCAAGGCCCGAAAGCCATACAGGCGCTCGGTATCGTCGATCACGGCCCTGGCCTGCGCGGTGCCCTGGTTCGACGTGGGCAGGTAGTTCCTGAAGATCACGCTGTTGACCAGGCTCTTGCCGATCACCGATTCGACGAAGGGGCGCCGTACCAGGATGGTTCCGCTGCGTGTCGCCAGGACCAGAGCACCCTTGTCGTCGATCTTGAAGTCGCCGTAGTAGTCGACGAAATAGCTGACCTTGACCGTTCCGAGCAGCACACCGGCGAACGAGCCGTCGGGATTGTTCAAGCGACGGGACACCGGAATGATCAGGTCGTTGGTGGACCGGCTCTTGATCACTTCGCCGATGCGCACGCCCCGGTCCTCGTGGGTACGGTGGTATTGGAAATAGTCGCGGTCGGCGTTGTTCGCCGTTTCCGGAATGACTTCCTTGTCCGTTACCAGCCATTGGCCATCCGGGCCATAGATAAACAACCCGTGCAGTTGCGGCATGATGGCGGCCTGTTGCACCAAGAGCTTATGGATGCGTGGGACGTCCATGTTCTGCAGGCCATCGCCTTCCACTCGTTCACTGAGGGCGGCGGTGACCACATCCACTTGTCGGATGGTATCTTCGGCGTGCTGGGCCGTCGCCCGTGCCAGGTTCGTCACCGAATCCCGGGCGGACGAAAAGGCCGCGCGATAATCGCGCCAGGTGCGCCAGCCTTCGACGGCCAGAAACGCGATGATGACCACCAGCATGAAACTCACGGTCAGTCGCAATGCCGCTCCAGCCCGTGCGCTCTGGGGAGAAAAGTCCTCATCAGTGTTTTCAATCTTTGGCTCTGGCCGTTTGCGTCCGAGCATCAACATATCCTTTTACGACGTGTCTACGCATTATTGATGCGCAGCCTATCTTATTCGATTTCAGCACGTTAGCTCGCTACGACGAAGCAGGTACAACCCGCGATACACGATTGGGGAGAAAGGTTTCATGAAAGTTGGCGTCATTTCCGACACCCACGGTCTGCTCCGCCCGGAGGCGCTGGCGGCATTGCAGGGGTGTGAGCGGATCATCCATGCCGGTGATATAGGTGGCCCCGAGATTCTGGATCAATTGGCGTCGATTGCGCCATTGCACGTGGTGCGCGGCAATAACGACCTGGGGGCCGATTGGGCTGGGCCGCTTGCTGACCGCCTGCAATTCGACCTGTGTGGATGGCAGGTATTGCTGGTTCACGACATCGCCGATGTACAGGACTCGCTCGACCCCGGCATGAAGTGGGTGATCAGCGGCCATTCCCACAAACCGGGCATCGAATGGCGTGGCGACCGGCTGTACCTGAACCCTGGCAGCGCCGGCCGGCGGCGGTTCACGCTGCCGGTGACGCTGGCGTTGGTCGAGGTGAGCGCTAGTGCGATCGAGCCGCAGCTGGTCCGGTTGCTGGAGTGATGGACACGCTTACTTGAAGTATTTGTCGATGTAGGATTGGATTTCCTTACGCATGAAGCGCCCGGATTCATCCGCCCGTTCTTCCCAGCCGAACACGCAAGCGGTGACGATGCCGTCGAAGCCGGTCTTGGCCAGTTCACTGAAGAACAAGTCCCAGTCGATCTCCCCCTGGTGCATGTCCATGTGCTGGTGGACGGTGACCTTGGCGCCGGGCGGGTTGACGATGTAGCGCAGGCCGGACGAGGCCTTGTGGTTGTAGGTGTCGGCGATGTGGACATGGGCGATCATTGACCCGGCCTCGGCGATCATGGCTTTCATGTCATCGCCGAAATAGAAGGTATGCGGCGTGCAATAGAGGAACTTGACGTTGTCCGAACCGAGGGTCTTGAGCATGTCGAGGGCCGGGTGCAGGGTTTCGCACCAGTCTTCGGGGTGAGGTTCGACGTTCAGCGTGACCCCCTCGCTTTCCAGGATCGGCACCAGTTCCTCCATCGAGCGCCACCAGGCTGCTTCGCTCGACTCATGGCTGTGCAGGCCGCCGCAGCAACTGACTTTATGCCCACGATCAGGGGATGGCCCGCGGCCAAACTCGGAGTTCATCGTCGTGCAACCCATTTCCACGGCGATCTGGATGGCCTCCTTCCAGTAGTTCACCGCTGCCCGGCGCTCGTCTTCGTGGGGGCTGGCCCAGCGATACATCGGCAGCAGCGAGGCCAGTTGCAGATCGTGGTCGCGCAGGGCTTTCTTGAATTCGGCGATGCGTTCCTTGTGGGCACGAGGGCGTACCCACCAGGGCAGGAAATCTTCCCGTGGTGACAGCTCCAGGTACTGGTAGCCAAGTTCGGCGGTCTTGCGGCAGAGGTCCGGCAGGCTCAGGTGGCGATGCATGTAGGGGTCGAGGGCGATTTTCATTGTTGTTCTCCGTTAAGCAACGCTTATTACCGTGGCGAGGGAGCTTGCTCCCGCTGGACTGCGTGTAGGAGCTGTGTAGGAGCTGTCGAGTGAAACGAGGCTGCGATCTTTCCCCAGACACTTAAATCTCAAGCGAAAGATCAAAAGATCGCAGGCTTCGCCAGCTCCTACGGGTCCAGCGGGAGCAAGCTCCCTCGCCACAGGGTTATTTGACTGACTGGCATTGGGTCAATAGGCGACCCACGCAGCATCCTTCTCGGCTGACTCCACGCAGCGTTCGACCCAACGCACACCTTCCACGCCGGCGTCGATGTCGGGGTAGCGCAGGGCGGCCAGCGCCTCGCTGTCGCCACGGTTCGCCGCATCCATGGCCAGGGCGAAGCGGCGATAGAGATTGGACCAGGCTTCGAACAGCCCTTCGGGGTGGCCGCCACCAATGCGGTCGTCCTCCAGTGCGTCGGCGTGCAGATAGCCCATGCCGCGTTCCAGGTTCTGCGCAGGTTGGCCCTGGATCTCGAAGCTCAGTTGGTTGGGCCGCTCGTCCCACCATTCAAGGCTGGCCCGGGAGCCGATCACGCGGATTTTCTGCCCGTGCATGGAACCGGCATTCACGGCGCTGGACCAGACCATGCCCATGGCGCCGCCTTCGTATTCCATCAAGGTGTAGGCGTTGTCTTCCAACGGGGCGCGGCTGGCGACGAAGCTTTGTCGGCTGCACATCAAGCGTTTGATCTTGAGATCGGGCAGCATCACCTTGGACAAATACAACGGGTGCGTGCCGACATCCCCCAGCACGTAGCTGGGCCCGGCCTGGCGCGGATCGACGCGCCACTGGGTGGCCTGGTTCTGCGCCTCCACCGGTGCGCTGTGAAAACCATGGGCAAACTGCATGTGCACCATGCGGATCTCGCCCAGTGCCTGCGCCGCGATCATCGCCCGGGCCTGTTCGATCAACTGGTGCCCGGCATAGCCGTAGGTCAAGCCCACGATGCGTCCCTTGGCGTGCGCCAGGCTGCGCAGCGCCTCGGCCTGCTCGAGGGTAAAGCACAGCGGCTTTTCGCAGACCACATGCAGCCCGGCTTCCAGGGCGGCCCGGGTGATGGCGTAGTGGGTGCCATTGGGCGTGGCGATCGACACCGCTTCAATCCCATCGGGACGTTGTGCTTCCAGCTCGAACAGGCTGAGGTAGTCCGAATAGCAGCGCTGGGGCTCGATACCCAGTTGCTCACCAAAGGCTTGGCCGCGTGCAGGGTCGATATCCAGCGCCGCGGCGACCAACTCGAAATTCCGGTCGCGCAGGGCGGCCGAGCGGTGGATGTAGCCGATCTGGCTGTGCTCGCCGCCACCGACCATGGCCCAACGGATGGGCCGCGTGATTGTTTTGCTGCCGTTGATCATGACGTTGTCCTTGTGTGATCAGAAACCGATGCGGGCCAGGTAGGCGCGGCTGGCGGCCACGTCGTCGAGGCTACTCCCGGCGTTGCGCGGGTCACGCTCCTGTTCGACGGTGATGCAGCCCACATAACCCAGTTCATGCACCAGGCTGTGCAGCGCCGGGTAATCGATGACGCCGCGCCCGATGGGGCACATCACGCCTCGGGCGCAGGCGGCGAAGAAGCGAATGTGTTCGTTCAGCACCTGGTCGAACACCACCGGGTCGATGTCCTTGAAGTGCAGGTAGTCCAGGCGATGGGCGTAGGTGCGCAGCGACGCGACCGGGTCCATGCCCGCGTAATAGAGATGCCCGGTGTCCAGGCACAGCCCGGCGACCTCATCGGGAATGTCGTCCACCAGGCGCGCCAACTCGTCGGCGAACTCGATGTAGCCACCGGCGTGGGGATGGATGACGGCGCGGATGCCGTATTGATGCCAGGCGATGTCGGCGATGGCGCGGATGTGCGCCATCATCGTGTTCCAGCGTGCATCGTCCAGGCGCGGGGCGCGGTCCGAGTGACCGGCGGCGTAGTCGCGCACCTCGTGGCCCCAGTCGATGATCACCAGGTAGAGCCCGGCGAAGCGTTGGCCGAGCTGTTTTTCCATGGGGGGCAACTGCTTGAGCAGCGTGCAGATGTCGTGGGCCTGGCGCAGCAGTTCAGGCAGGTTGGCGGGGTTGACCAAGTCGTCGAAAATCGTCCCGGCAACCACGTGCAGGCCATGTTCGGACAAGGCCGGGCCTACGCCTTCGGCGTCCAGGGGCAAGTAACCATAGGGCCCCAGTTCAATGCCGCGGTAACCGGCCTCGGCCGCTTCGCTGAGCACGCGAGGCCAGGGTGGCAGAAAAGGATTCTTGACGTCATCGACGCCCCAACAGCAGGGCGCTGTACAGATGTGAATGGCCATGGAAGCACTCCGGCTGTGTCTATTGTTAGGGGCTGGACCTGATGCTATTGCGTTGCCGGGGAGGGGGCCATGGGGTGTTGGCTTAATCTGTCAAAACCCCTCATGATGCCTGGCGGAGGTGTCAAAACATGTCAGAAAAGCCACGCCGAATGCTTCGCCCCACCATGGCTGATGTCGCCCGGGAAGCCGGGGTCAGCCTGTCGACCGTCGACCGGGTGCTGAACCTGCGCGCCGACGTGCGCGCCGACACGGCCCAACGCATTGCCGCGGCGGCCGCGCGGTTGGGGTTCCATGCCAAGGGCGTTATCGAACAGCGGGTGCTCAACGACCGCCCGACCTTGCGGCTTGGCTTCCTGTTGCAGAAAAGTGGTGTGCCTTTTTACCAAGGGCTTGCCCACGCGTTGTCGAACGCTGCCGCGACCTGCACGCGAGCACGGATCCGCGTGGTCATCGGCTATTTGGACGACCTCGACCCGGTCATCGTGGCGCAACGCATCCTGGCCCTGCGCGATCAAGTGGACGGGCTGGGCGTGGTGGCGGTGGATCATCCCCGGGTCCGGGAGGCGGTTGCGCAATTGCGCGAGACAGGTGTTTCGGTGGTGGCGCTGCTGTCGGAGCTGTCCAGCGCCAGCGGCACGGGGTATGTCGGGTTGGACAATCGACTCACGGGCCGCACGGCAGGCTGGTTCATCAGCCGTCTGGCGAGGCAGCCCGGGGCGGCGGCCGTCATGCTCAGCAGCCAGCGTTTCCAGTGCCAGGAATTGTGTGAGCTGAGCTTTCGCAGTTATCTGGCCGAGCACTCCAGCGAATGGGAGCTGCTCGCGTCGCGCTTGACGCTGGAGGACGATGAGTTCGCGTATGGCAACACGCTGGACTTGCTCACCGCAGAGCCTGACCTGGTGGGGCTTTATGTGGCCGGTGGTGGCATCGCCGGCGTGTTGCGGGCCTTGCGCAGCCTCCAGGAACAGCAGATTCGCTTGCCAGTGGTGGTGTGCCACGACCTGACGCCGTTGACACGCGAAGCGTTGAAGACGGGGCTGGTCCAGGCGGTACTTTCTCATCCCGTCGTGACCATGGCCGAACAGGCAGTCGAAGCCCTGGTGGAAGCGGCGACTGCCACGTCGCCAGGCCCGGCGCCGAGGCGGGTGGTGTCGCTTCAGATTGATGTATCGGAAAGCGTATAGCGGAACATTCGATCCGGTTTATTCATTCTGCGAAATGAGCATCGTGACCACTAAAGCGATGTCTTCTTGAAAAGCTGTACAAATCTAGATTCCTGTACAACTATAAAGGCTCCCTTGATAAACGGGTAACGCCTTCATGGCCCGGTCGTTCGCGCTCAGGAAAAGCCTGGTCGCCATAGCGCTTTGCATGTTTACGCTTTATTGCCCCCAAGCCTTGTCGGACTGGCGCGGCGTATTGCCAGGCGCGCGCCTGGTCGGGCAAGCCGATTTCGACTGGTATGGGTTCGACCTCTATCAGGCCAGGCTCTGGAGTGCGGCCGCTGCGCCAAGCCTGGAAACGGCGTTTGCCCTGGAACTCAATTACCGACGCGCCATCGACAAAGAGTCTTTGGTCGAAACGAGCCTGAAGGAAATGCAGCGCCTCAACGGTGCGCCCCTGGACGCCAAGCGCCGGGACGAATGGGCCGCGCAAATGCGCCGTGCCTTTATTGATGTGAAGCCTGGAAGTCGTATCACTGGCCTGTACCTGCCGGGGCAGGGCTGTCGTTTCTATGTGGGTGAAAAACTGTCTCTGGCGGTCACGGACCCGCTATTCGCCCGAGCATTTTTTGCCATCTGGCTCGATCCTCGAACTCGAGAACCTATCCTTAGAAATCAATTGCTTGGAATTCAAACCTCAAGTGAAGGGAGAGATGACCAGTGAGACATTTTCTGATGGCATTACTGCTGATTCTGGGCCTGACCAGTTGCGGGAATGTGAATGTCGAGCGTTATGCCGACCAGCAACCCCGACTGGATCTGGAGCGCTTCTTCAGCCAACCCGTCAAGGCCTGGGGGATCTATCAAAAGCGCTCGGGCGAAGTGATCAAGCGCTTTGAGGTGGACATTTCCAGCCGTCTCGAGGGAGAGCACCTGATCCTCGATGAGCGCTTTCTCTATAGCGACGGCAGCCGTCAGCGACGGGTCTGGACGCTGACTCCCGAGGGACCCGGCCTGTGGCGTGGTCGTGCTGACGATGTGATCGGCCTGGCGCGAGGAGAAGTGGCCGGCAATGCCCTGCGCTGGCGTTATCGGTTGAACCTGCCGGTTGATGGCTCGACCTACGAGGTGGAGTTTGATGACTGGATGTACCTGATGGATGAGGACACGCTGATCAATCGCTCCAGCATGAGCAAGCTGGGTGTCGAATTGGGGCAGGTGACCCTGTTTTTCCGTCGTCAGGCCGTGAGCTCGCCATGAACTTGCAGGCGCTTACCGAGTTGGCCGTCGACGGGCGGATCCATGAACTGGAATTGATGTCTCTGGAGGGTGGCATCTACGTGTTGCGCGCCCGACTGGACGGTGGCCTGCGTACGTTGCTCGATGAGTCGGGAAAGACGTTGCATATACGTTCCACCACCCATTTGCGTGAGCTGTTGCGTTTCGTCCCGCGGCTGCCCTGCACGCTGGTGCAACAGGTTGTCCATGATGAGATGTGTGGCCAGCGCGAGGGGCCGATCGAGCCGCTGCGCATGCCGCTTTTCCTCGACGAGCCCTGGTAGCGACGGCGTTCTGGGGCCAGTTCAGTTCAGTTCGGCTCGGCCAGACGCAGCGCCAGGGGTAGCCATAACGCCCATAGCGGTGCCAGGAACAGGGCGGTGCCAACGACTCCCAGTGGCAAGGCGACGCCCGCCAGTGGCGCCCCCACGCAATAAGCCAGCGGGCCACCGACCAAGCCCAGCAATACACCACGCCATACCGGCCGCATGGCCCAGGCCAGGCTATGACGCAGGCCTGTGGCAAACACCAGCCAGAGCAGTGCCAGCCAGAGCGGCAGCGGGGTTTGCTTGAATATGAACAAGCCTTGCGTGCCCAGGCTCCAGTCCAGCAGCATGCCACTGAGCCCGACACGCATCACCGCAAACAGCTCTGCCCGGGGAGCAGGACACAGCCACAGGTGGGCCAGCAATCCGACGACCACCGGCAACAGCCACCACGGATCCTGTGCCCCGAGCACACAGCCCCACCAACCCAGTTGCAACCAGAGGGCATTGACGATCAGGCCGCTGCGGCTCATCACGTATCCTGGTACTCCAGCAGGGCGGGTCGACGGGCGCCGGGCCCGGCGAAGAGCAGTTGGGCCACGCCGATGGCACGCTCGATGAATCCACCTTCGCAGTAACACAGGTAGAACTCCCACAGGCGCTGGAAGGTTTCGTCGTAGCCCAGCTGCGCCAAGGCCTGGTGCGATTGGCGAAAGTTGTCGTGCCAGTGCCGTAGTGTGCGGGCGTAGTGCGCGCCGAAATCCTCGAGATGCAAGAGGTTGAGCGGCGTCTGGGTGCTGGCAGTCTTCAGCAGGATCGACAGTGACGGTAACGCGCCACCGGGAAAAACATGGCGCTGGATAAAGTCCACCGAGCGTCGGGCCTGCTCATAACGCTGGTCGCGGATGGTGATCGATTGCAGCAGCATCAGCCCGTCATCCTTGAGCAGCGCGGCGCAGCGCCGGAAGTACTCGGGCAGATAGCGATGCCCGACGGCTTCGATCATTTCAATGGACACCAGCTTGTCGTAGCGCCCTTGCAAGTCTCGGTAGTCCTTGCGCAACACTTGCACCTGCTGTTGCAGGCCCAATTCTTCGACACGTCGACAGGTGTGGGTGTATTGCTCCTGGGACAGCGTGGTGGTGGTCACCTTGCAGCCATAATGGCTGGCTGCGTAGATGGCGAGGCTGCCCCAGCCCGTGCCGATCTCCAGCAAATGGTCGCCGGGGCGCAGGTCGAGTTTGTGGCAGATTCGGGCGAGCTTGTTGAGCTGGGCCTCTTCCAGGCTCTGTTCGGGGCCTTCGAACAGGGCGGCTGAATACATCATGGTGGGGTCGAGCAGACGCTCGAACAGAGCATTGCCCAAGTCGTAATGGGCAATGATATTGCGCCGCGAGCCCCGTCGGCTGTTGCGGTTGAGCCAGTGCAGCCAGCGCAGCAGCGGGCGGCCGACGCGCGCCAGGCCGCTGTCCATGGCATCGAGCACATCCAGGTTGGCAACGAACAGGCGCGTCACAGCCGTCAGGTCGCCGCTGCGCCAGTAGCCGTGGACATAAGCCTCGCCAGCGCCGATGGAGCCGTTGCAGGCAACCATGCCCCAGACCGCGTCGTCGAGGATCTCGACCTCGGCCATCAAGGGGCTGGCCAGGTCACCGAAGCTCAATGGATCGCCATTGAGTAGCAGCCGCAGGTGGCCGTGACGCAGGCGGCGTAACTGACCCAGCACGGCTTGCTTGAAAAAACCTCCGTTAAAGAGGTCGCAACTACCTGCCTTGGTAGCGCTCAGGGTCGGTTCGGGCATGATGGGGATCCTTGTGAGCGGTTTGACCCAGACTCAGGCCGTCTTCGCTGGCCTGATGGGCGTAGAGGGGCGTGCGTTTGAAAAGCAGGCGCAGGGCCTGCCAGTAAATAGCGCTTACGGTGCGCAAGCTCATCCAGGGATAGGCCAGGACATGTCGGCGCAGCGAAGAGGCATCGAGGGGTTGGCGCTTGAGTGCCAGGTCGGCCTCGAACACCTTGTGGCCGTCGCGCCAGTTCTCCATGCGTATGCGGATGTGCGTGTCCTGGACCAGGAACCCCATGTGATAGTCCATATCCCGAGGCAGGAACGGCGATACGTGAAACGCCTTGGCCACCTTGAAGGCACAGGACTCGCCGGGAGGCACCGGCAATACATAGTGATAGCGCTCGCGCCATGGGGTGTTGCGCACTTCGCAGAGGATCGCCGCCAGGCGCCCGTTGGCTTCATGGCAGAAATAGAAACTCACCGGGTTGAACGACAGGCCCCAACTGCGCGGCTGAGTCAGCAGGTGAATCGCCCCTTGGGGAGCGGCACCTAGGGCTTCATCGAGGATCTGGCGCACAGCATCGACCAGGGAAACCCCGAGGCGGGTGTGCGATGGCAGGTAGTCGCGCTCGCGCCAGCACAGGGGAGCCCAGGACCAGGGCCGTAGCAGGCGCGACAACCCCAGCATGTGTTCCTGTTCGGCGAGGTCCACGTAAAGCATGCCGATCCGATAGCGGAAGGCGTGGATTCGCGGCGTATGGCGCCGATGATCAATCCAGCCGCGACACACACTGCTGTTCAAAGCTGTTCTCCGAAATGCTTTGCCACGGCGAGCGCGCTGACCACGCCATCCTCATGGAAGCCGTTGGCCCAGTAGGCGCCGCAGAAATAGCTGTGCTGCTGCCCTTGCAGATCACCTTGGCGGGCCTGGGCGGCAATGGCGGCGAGGCTGTATTGAGGGTGCGCATAATCGAAGCGCGCAAGCACCTTGGCCGGGTCGACCGCGTCGCCTTGGTTGAGGCTTACGCAGAAGGTCACCGGGGCATCCAGGCCCTGGAGCAGGTTCATGTTGTAGGTCACCGCGGCAGGTGCTTGCGCAGGGCCACCGAGGCGATAGTTCCAGCTCGCCCAGGCCTGGGGGCGTTGGGGAAGCAGGCGGGTGTCGGTGTGCAGCAGCACTTCATTGCTGGCGTAGGTCAGGGCGCCGAGTACTTCACGCTCTGCCATGCTTGGCGCCTCGAGCAGGGCGAGGGCCTGGTCGCTGTGGCAGGCGAACACCACCTTGTCGAAATGCTCGGTACCAGCGCTGCTGGTCACGCTAATCCCGGCAACGTTGCGACTGACACGCTGCACTGGGCAATTGAGCCGGATATGTTCGCGAAAGGCTGCACACAAAGGCTCGAGGTAGCCACGGGAGCCGCCCGCGATCACGCGCCATTGAGGGCGCTGATTGACCGACATGAGGCCGTGGTTGTGGCAAAAGCGCACAAAGAACTCGAGCGGGAACTCCAGCATCCGGGCGGGCGACATCGACCAGATTGCTGCGCCCATGGGGACGATGTAGTGATCGATGAAACGTTGGCTATACCCTTGGCTGTGCAGGTAGTCGCCGAGCCGGGCGCTACGGTCGATGCGCTGCGCCTGGAGGTCGGCGGTGGCCTGCCGATTGAACCTGAGTATGTCCCACAGCATGCCCCAGAACCCGGGCGAAAACAGATTGCGGCGGCGGGCGAACAGGCTGCGCAGGGTGTGGCCCTTATACTCCTGGCCGGTGGCCGGGTCATGCACGGAGAAGCTCATTTCAGTGGGGCGAGACGCGACGCCCAACTGGTCCAGCAGACGGATGAAATTCGGGTAGGTCCAGTCGTTGTACACAATGAAGCCTGTGTCTACGGCATAGCGCTGTCCCTGCCAATCGACATCCACGGTGTGGGTGTGGCCACCGATCCTGTCGTCGGCCTCGAACAGGGTAATCTGGTGCCTGCGGGCCAACAGGTAAGCACATGTCAGCCCGGAAATGCCGCTGCCGATGATCGCGATGCGCATGCTTCAAGACTCCTTGGAAGGGCGTGCCAGGCGTTGGCCAAGGGCCAGCTGCCAGCGGGCGGGCAAATGCCCGAGCAGGCGCAGGACCAGCGTGAAGGACCACGGAAACGCAATGTCCAGCGGGCGCGCCGGCAGGCGTCGCGCGATATGGCGGGCGGCTCGTTTCGCCGACCAGCGCATGGGCATGGGAAAGTCGTTGCGTCGGGTCAGTGGCGTGTCGACGAAGCCGGGACTGACCAGGGTGACATCGATACCCTCGGTGGCCAGGTCGATGCGCAAGGATTCGATCAGATAACGCAACGCGGCTTTGGACGCACCGTAGGCGCCGGCGCGAGGCAGGGCCAGCGAGGTGACCGCACTGCTCACCGCCACCAGATGTGGACGCTGGCCCCGGCGCAGCAAGGGCAGGGCAGCCTCCAGGCAATGGCAAGTACCCAGCAGGTTGGTGTTGATGAGCCGTTCGACCAGGCGGGTGTCGAAGTGGCCCGGCTCCAGGTATTCGCAGGTGCCGGCATTGAGGATCACCAGATCGAGCGCCCCCCAATGAAGGTCAATCTGCTGGCAGATCGTGGCGACCTGATGCGGGTCGGTCAGGTCGCCCGGTAGCACCAATATCTGGTCTTGATAGCGTGTGGCCAAGGTCTCCAGGGGTTGGCTCCGGCGCGCGCTCACAGCCAGGAGATGTCCCTGTTCCAGAAGGACTGCCGCCAATGCCGCGCCAATGCCGCTGCTGGCGCCGGTCAGCCAGACACGGCTCATGCCAACCTCCGCTTGAGCCAGCGAATCACCGATCCAAACAGCGGCAGATGTTCGTAGAGCAGGGCGCCTGCGTCGAAAAAGTCTTGATGCAGGTAGATTCGAATTCGATCATTCCAACGCAGATAGCTGCAGCCTTGCAGCGCGATGGGTGCTCCTCGCGCCAGGCGGGGATGGCTGAAATGCAGGGTCCAGCGCAGATAGCCCTCTCCGGGACCGACTTCATCGAAGGCGTGGAAGTCATAGCGCAGGTTGCTGGCGTTGGCGTACAACTGGGCAAAGTAAGTGCGCAGGGCCGGCAGGCCCTCGATCCGGTGCAGAGGGTCTTGGAACTGTATGTCGGCGCTGTAGAGCTCATCGAGCTCAGCCAGGCGACTGGCGTCCAGCTCGGCGAAAGCGTGGGCGAAACGCTGGAGGTAGACGGACATGCATAGGCTCCGATTGTTGTACAGGAAATGATTCCTGTACAAGTTTTCAGAAGCCTACTGCACGCCTTGTACAAATTAAAGTTTTTTGTACAAGTAATTTCGCTATTTTGTACAAGTCCAAGCGAGGCACGCGCTGGACACTGGGGTCAAGCCCCGGCCAAGGTCGGATAGTCCGTATAACCGCGCTCGTCGCCCTGGTAGAACGTCGATGCGTCAGGGGTGTTCAGCGCCTGGCCTCGTTTGAAGCGCTCCACCAGGTCCGGGTTTGCCAAAAACGGCGTGCCGAATGCCACCAGGTCTGCTTCTCCACGGCTTATGGCAGTGGCGGCGCGTTCGGCGCTGTAGCCGCCATTGGCAACGTACGTCCCGCCGAAGCGACGCTTGAGTTCCAGGAAGTCGAACGGGCCTTCGCCCAATTCCACGATGTGCAGGTAAGCCAGGCCATAGCGGCTGAGCATCCTGGCCGTATAGTCGAAAGTCGCCTGCGGATTGCTGTCGCTCATCGAGAAGTAGCTGAAGATCGGCGACAGGCGAACGCCGACGCGGCTGGCGCCGAAGACTTCGATCACCGACTCGACCACTTCCTTGAGCAAACGTGCACGGTTCTCGATCGAGCCGCCGTAGGCATCGGTACGTTGGTTGGTGCCGTCACGCAGGAACTGGTCGATCAAGTAGCCGTTGGCGCCATGAATTTCCACGCCGTCGAAGCCGGCCAGCTTCGCGTTGGCCGCGGCCTGGCGGAAGTCGGCGACCACACCGGGGATTTCATCGAGCTCCAGGGCCCGTGGCAGCTCATAGGGCTTGAGGCCTTCGGGGGTGTAGATCTCGCCATCGGCCTTGATTGCCGAGGGAGCCACGGGTTGGGCGCCGTTGACCTGCACCAACGGATGGGAAAGACGGCCTACGTGCCAGAGCTGCAAGAATATCTGCCCGCCCTCGGCATGGACCGCGTCGGTCACCTGTTTCCAGCCGGTGATCTGCTCAGGGGTAAAGATCCCTGGCGTTCTCAGGTAACCCTTGCCCTGGGCCGACACCTGGGAGCCTTCGCTGACGATCAGGCCGGCGCTGGCGCGTTGGCTGTAGTACTCGGCCATCAGGGGCGTGGCGGCATCGCCAGCACCTGCGCGGCTGCGGGTCATTGGCGCCATGATCATGCGGTTTTTCAGGGACAGCTTGCCGACTTGAGTGCGGGACAACAGAAGATCGAGACCGATGTCAGTCATGATTCACCTCTAAGGGATCGGGTATGAATTAGGGATTGAGTAGAGGGTCGGCTAAGCCAACCGGCCCTCTTGTTGCAAAAGGGCGCCGATGCGCTGGATTTCTTTCTCGCCTTTTTCCAGGGCGGCCTCGCTGGTGTGCACCGAGTAGTAGCCCATCACCAGGTCATGGGGATGCTTGACCGCCGAACCGAGCACGAAGGAGGTCGTGCCCCGGGCAACGATGTCGATGACCTCGCCGGACGCTTCGAATACCACCATTTCTCCGGCATTGACGTGGCCGCCAGCATCGAGACTGCCGTCGTTGACTGCCAGCCAGGCGACGGTGTGCCCGGCCGGCGGCGTGTAGCGCCAGTGCTCGTTGTCCTGCAACTGCACGGCGAGGTAATTCATGCCCGCCGGGGAGGCGACGCCGCTGCGGGCTGCGCCGTATTGGCCAAGCAACACCAGCGCCGGACCTTCCCGGGGGATCTCGGAGGGCGCCAGGTAGACGCTGCGGGCCGGGGCATTTTCTTCTGCCGCCGGCAGTGCAACCCAGAGCTGGAAGCCTTGGATCGGCGAACCCGCGACCGGCCGGGCGCTGTGCCACACGCCGTTACCGGCTTGCATCCACTCCATGCCGCCGCTGGGCAGCGTGCCTGATTGGCCCGTGGTGTCTTCGTAGATCACCTGGCCCTCGATCATGTAGGTCAGCGTGGCGATCCCGGAATGAGGGTGCATGCCGAAACCTCTTTGCATGGCATCGGCGTTGAAGGCGAAGTGATCGAGAAACACGAATGGCTTGCAGAGCTGGCCCAGGTCGCCGGGGCTCATGAGCCGGGTGATCGGTCCATGGCTGCTGCCGCAGGTGCGATGGGCGATGGCGCGCGGCGGTGCTGCGACGATGCTGTTCATGGGGTTGCCTCCAAGTCTTGGGCGTTGAGCCTCGATGCGAGAAGGATAAGTGCCTGCCAATAGATTGATTAGCCGATACAATCGGATTGAACTCATCCATAAAACGAAGGAATGTCAGCGCCATGCTCGATCTCAACGATGTTGCGCTGTTTGTCCAGGTGGTCCGCAGCGGCAGCTTCGCCGAAGCCGCCAGGCGCTTGGGCATGCCTTCCAACACCGTCAGCCGACGGGTCCAGCAGTTGGAGGTGCAACTGGAATCGCGACTTTTGCAGCGCTCGACCCGCAAACTCACGCTGACCCATGCGGGCCAGGGGTTTTATGAACGCTGCGTGGATGCCGTGGATGGCCTGATGGATGCCGGACAGGAACTGATGATGGGCAGCGAGGAGCCCAGCGGCCTGGTGCGCATCGCGGCGATGGCGGACTTTTTCGATTTCTTCCCGATGGAATGGGTGGCCGACTTTTTAGCCGCGCATCCGCGGGTGCAACTTGATTTCGTGCTCAGCGATGCCCGGGTCGACCTGATTGCCGACCGCATCGACGTTGCCTTTCGCGGCGGTCCCTTGCAGGACTCGGGGTATGTCGGTCGTCAACTGCTCAAGAACGACGGCGACGGCATGGTTGCCAGTCCCGCGTACATTGCCGCGCGCGGCACGCCGCTTTCGTTGCAGGACCTTGCTCACCACGACGGCGTGAGTTTCGCTCATCCCGGCGGCACGGCCCATTGGCGATTCGTTGGCCCGGACGGCATCGAGGAACAGGTGCAGATCGCCAGCCGCTTCCACGCCAACACCGCCCAGGCGTTGCGCAGGGCGACCGTCGCCGGCCTGGGCATCGCCGTGTTGCCGGGGGCGCTGAGCAGCCTCGACCTGGAAGCCGGAAGGCTGGTGCGTGTGTTGCCGCAATACCGGCGCATCGGCTTCGGCCTGAATGTGCTCTATCCGAGCCGGCGGCAGTTGCCGCTGGCGGTTTCGGCATTCATTGGGTTGGTGATGGAAAAACTGGAACTCAAGGCGTTTCCGGCGCGGATGACGTAGGCGCAGTCGATCGTTTTCGATCGTTCCCACGCTCCTGCGTGGGAACGTCGCCAGGGACGCTCCGCGTTCCGCTTCTGGAGTGTGACGCAGAGCGTCACCGGATGCATTCCCATCATCGCGCAGTAGCCCATTTTTTTCCTTCCCTGCAACGATAAAAACCCTCGTTTCGCAAATCTCCCCCCGCCAACACAATCGCCTCGACACCTGATCTCGATAGCTGCAAGCGCAGAACAACAAAAAATCAGAACCCGAGGCGGCGCTATGCCGGCCTGAACCAAACCTACTGCCGGAAGTGCACAGACATGCCCGTTGAAACCCTACGCATCGATACGCTTGTTATAGGCGCCGGCCAGGCCGGCATCGCCATGAGTGAGCACTTGAGCCGGCAAGGCGTGCCGCATCTGGTGGTGGAGCGAAGCCGCATTGCCGAAGCCTGGCGCACATCACGCTGGGATTCGCTGGTGGCCAACGGGCCGGCCTGGCATGACCGCTTTCCGGGGTTGGAATTCGACGGGCTCGGTCCAGATGACTTCGCGACAAAGGACCAGGTGGCCGATTATTTCGAAGCCTATGCCAACAAGTTCAACGCGCCGATCCGTACCGGCGTGGACGTCCGGAAAGTCGAGCGCAATGTCGGCCGTCCGGGTTTCACCGTTGAAACCTCTGAAGGCTTGATCGAGGCGATTCATGTGGTTGTCGCCACCGGGCCCTTCCAGCGGCCGGTGATTCCACCGATTGCACCCGATATGGCGACGGTTACCCAGTTGCACTCGGCCCAGTACCGCAACCCCGGGCAATTGCCTGAGGGTGCGGTGTTGGTGGTGGGGGCCGGGTCGTCGGGGGTGCAGATCGCCGATGAGCTGCAGCGCGCTGGCAAGCAGGTCTATCTCTCGGTGGGTGCTCATGATCGTCCGCCACGGGCCTATCGCAACCGCGATTTCTGCTGGTGGCTAGGCGTGTTGGGCGAGTGGGATGCGGAAGCGGTCCAGCCCGGCAAGGAGCACGTCACCATTGCGGTGAGCGGCGCCCGTGGTGGTCATACCGTGGATTTTCGCCGGCTGGCCCACGAGGGCATCACCCTGGTGGGGCTGACGAAATCGTTCAACGGGCGCGTGGTGAGCTTTGAGCCGAATCTCGCCGAAAACATCGCCCGTGGCGACGAGAATTATCTGGCGCTGCTGGATGCCGCTGACGCCTACATTGCCCGCAATGGCCTGGACCTGCCGCTAGAACCTCAAGCCCGCGACCAACTGCCCGACCCGCAATGCCTGACCCAGCCGATCCTGGAACTGGACCTGGTCGCCGCCGGTGTGACCAGCGTCATCTGGGCCACTGGCTACTCGGTGGATTACAGCTGGCTGAAGGTCGACGCCCTGGGTGCCAACGGCAAGCCTCGGCATCAGCGCGGCGTTTCCAGCGAACCGGGCCTGTATTTCGTCGGCTTGCCCTGGTTGTCGCGACGAGGCTCGGCGTTCATCTGGGGCGTCTGGCATGACGCCCGGCATATTGCCGATCACATCGTGAAGCAACGCATTTACCTCGCCTATCAAGATGCTGCCCAGCGCCAGGCCCCTGCGCGCGACAGCGATTCGTATCGTTCGAAAACCAGTCTCTCGGGAGTCCGTTGATGCCTACTCACACACGTATTCGCATGTTCAACACCAAGGACACCTACCCGAACCAGACGCTGGACAACGACCTGTGCCAGGCCGTGCGTGCCGGCAACACCGTCTATGTGCGCGGCCAGGTCGGCACTGATTTCAACGGTCAACTGGTGGGCCTGGGCGATCCTCGCGCCCAGGCCGAGCAAGCCATGCGCAACGTCAAGCAATTGCTGGAAGAGGCCGGCAGTGACCTGAGCCATATCGTCAAGACCACCACTTACCTGATCGACCCGCGTTACCGCGAGCCGGTGTACCAAGAGGTCGGCAAGTGGCTCAAGGGGGTGTTTCCGATCTCCACCGGGTTGGTGGTCAGTGCCCTGGGCCAGCCGCAGTGGCTGATGGAAATCGACGTGATCGCGGTGATCCCTGAATAAGGAGCGGAGCATGACTTTTTCCATCGTTGGACGCTGTGCCGAAACCGGCCAGTTGGGCATCGCCATCAGTTCCTCGAGCATTGCCGTCGGCGCCCGTTGCCCCTGGTTGCGCGCGGGCGTCGGCGCGGTGTCGAGCCAGAACATTACCCTGCCGGCCCTGGGGCCGCAGATTCTTGACGAACTGGCCGGCGGCCTGGTGGCCCAAGCGGCGCTGGAGCGGACCCTGGCACGCAATGGCTACAGCCAGTATCGCCAGGTGGCGGTGATCGATGCCGAGGGGCGCACGGCGATTTTCAGTGGCGAGCATACCCTGGGCACCCACAACGCCGTGGCCGGTGAGCAATGTGTGGCGGCCGGGAATCTGTTGGCCAACGGTGCAGTGATCGAGGCCATGGTCGCGGCCTTCGAGCATAGCGCCGGCTGTCTTGCAGCACGCTTGGTGAGCGCGTTGCAGGCCGGGCAGGCGGCGGGCGGGGAGGCCGGGGCGGTGCATTCGGCGGCGCTGTCGGTGGTCGATGACCTGACCTGGCCCATCGTCGATCTGCGGGTGGACTGGGCTGAGGAAAACCCCATCGGCGAACTGGAAAAACTCTGGCTCGCCTATCAGCCGCAATTGCAGGATTACCTGACCCGCGCGCTCAACCCGACGCTGGCGCCCAGTTATGGAGTGCCGGGCGATGAGTGAGCTGCGCAGTCGCGCCCTGCTTGCCGAACTGGTGGGCTTTGCCACGGTCAGTCGCGAGTCGAACCTGGCCTTGGTCGAGTTCGTGCGCGATTACTTGCAAGGGCTGGGCGTGGATAGCGAGCTGATCTACAACGCCGAGCGAACCAAGGCCAACTTGCTGGCGAGCATTGGCCCAGCGGTGCCCGGTGGCGTGGTGTTGTCCGGGCATACCGACGTGGTGCCGGTGGATGGGCAGGCCTGGACGGTCGATCCGTTCTGCCTGACCGAGCGGGACGGCAAATGGTTCGGGCGCGGTACGGCGGACATGAAGGGGTACCTGGCATCGGTGCTCGCAGCGGTGCCGATGTTCCTCGCCAGCGCGCTTCGTCGACCGCTGCACCTGGCGTTTTCCTATGACGAAGAGGTGGGGTGCCTGGGCGTTCACAGCCTGTTGGACGTGTTGGTTCGACGAATTCCCCAACCAGCGCTGTGCCTGATTGGCGAACCCACCCAACTGCAACCGGTGCTGGGGCACAAAGGCAAGCTGGCGATGCGTTGTCATGTCCGAGGGGCGGCCTGTCATTCGGCCTATGCACCTTACGGGGTCAACGCCATCGAGCAGGCGGCGCGCCTGATGGGTCGCTTGGGCGAGATCGGTGCACAGCTGGCCGAACCATCACGGCATGACCCGCGCTTCGATCCACCGTTTTCCACGGTTCAGGTCGGGGTGATCCAAGGCGGTACGGCGCTGAACATTGTCCCGGCCGATTGCCGTTTCGATTTCGAAGTGCGCGCCTTGCCGGATTTCAATCCCCAGGTGGTGGCCGAGCAATTGCAGGACTTTGCCGAACAGGCACTGCTGCCGGCGATGCAGGCGGTGGCGGGTGATACGGCGATTGGTTTTGAACCGCTGTCCGCCTACCCAGGGCTGGCGACCTCGCCTGACAGCGCTGCTGCACAACTGGTTGCGCGACTGTGCGGCAGTGACGCTTTCAGCACCGTCGCTTTCGGCACTGAAGGCGGCCTGTTTCACCGGGCCGGCGTGCCAACGGTGGTCTGTGGCCCCGGCAGCATGGACCAGGGGCACAAGCCCGACGAATACGTGAGCGTTGAACAGATGGCCGCCTGCGATCGCTTGATGGATCGGTTGGCGAGCTATCTCGCTGAACCCAATGGGCCGTGACCACGAGGTGTCCAAGGTGAACGATTTCAACATCAGGAAAATCCTGGCGGCCAGTCGTGCCGACATCCACGAATGGGCCGACAAGAGCCTTATTGCTGTAGACCACTCCGCCCGCGCTTACGGCCACCCTTGAGTCCCGTCGTCGGCTCGTGCGGGCGAGCCGGCATTTTCGAGGAACCGCTTCATGTCCAGATCCTTGCGTTGCAATATTGCGTGTGCGTTGGCGTTGTTGAGTTCCAGCGTCATGGCCGCGCCCCAGAGCTTGACCGTGATTTCCTTTGGCGGCGCCACCAAGCAGGCCCAGGACAAGGCCTACTTCCAACCCTTCAACGCCAGCGGTGCAGGAAGCATCGTGGCCGGCGAATACAACGGTGAGCTGTCGAAGATCAAAGCCATGGTCGCGGCCGGTCACACCAGTTGGGACGTGGTCGAAGTGGAAAGCCCCGAGTTGCTGCGAGGCTGTGAGGAAGGCTTGTTCGAGAAGCTTGACCTGGCCGGCCTTGGCGACCCGGCCAACTATGTGCCCGGCGCACTCAATGAGTGTGGCGTCGCAACCTACGTCTGGTCGATGGTCCTGGCCTATGACCAGAGCAAGCTCGCCAAGGCGCCCAGCTCCTGGGCGGACTTCTGGAACGTTGCCCAGTACCCGGGCAAGCGCGGGCTGCGCAAAGGGGCCAAGTACACCTTGGAGATCGCCTTGCTGGCCGATGGGGTCAAGTCGCAGGACTTGTACAAGGTGTTGAACACCCCGGAGGGCGTGTCCCGGGCCTTCGCCAAGCTGGATCAGATCAAGCCGAATATCCAATGGTGGGAAGCCGGCGCCCAACCGGCGCAATGGCTGGTGGCGGGGGACGTGGCGATGAGTGCCGCCTATAACGGGCGCATCGCGTCGGCGCAAAAGGAAGGCATGAAGCTGAGCATTGTCTGGCCGCAGAGCCTGTACGACCCGGAGTACTGGGCCGTGGTCAAGGGCACGCCGAACAAGGCCCTGGCCGAGCAGTTCATTGCCTTTGCCAGCCAGCCGCAGACCCAGAAGGTGTTTTCGGAAAACATCCCTTATGGGCCGGTGCACCGCAAGACGCTGGCGCTGTTGCCGACGGCGGTACAGGAACAATTGCCCACCGCCGAGGCCAACCTGGCTGAAGCGCAAGCCGTGGATGCGGAGTTCTGGGTCGACCATGGCGAGGAGCTGGAACAACGCTTCAACGCCTGGGCGGCTCGCTAGGCACTGAACCGCCCTTGTGGCGCGGGAGCAAGCTCGCGCCGGGGGCGCAGGAGCCGTGTAGGAGCCGTGTAGGAGCTGGCGAAGCCTGCGATCTTTTGATTTTGATCTTTCGCTCTCGACTCAATTGTCTGGAACAAGATCGCAGCCTCGTTGCACTCGACAGCTCCTACACAGCTCCTACGCGGCTCCTACAGGGGGTGGCGCGAGCTTGTTCCTTCGCCACAGGGTTCGGTGTTTGACTGGGTGTCAGGCCAGCCATTGCCTGAACTGTTCCTTGCAATAATCCACGAACAACTGGGCCGGTTTGGTCAGGTGGGTGCGTTTGAGCCAACCCGCCACCAAGGCTGAACCGGTCACGTCCTCGGCGATGTCGACGCACACCAGGTGTTGCCCATCGTAGGTGCAGGTGGAGTGCGGGCGGGTCACCAGCACGGCAAAACCGAAAGACTGGCCGACCATGCCACGGACCATCTCGATGGAAGGCGAGCTGAACACAATGTTGGGCGTCAGGCCCAGCTCCTCGAAGATGCTCACGAAATAAGTCCGACTGGGCTGCACGTCCAGCAGGATCATCGGTTCCAGCGCCAGGTCGCGCAGCGAGACCTGGGCCTGATCGGCGAAGCGATGCCCAGCCGGCAATAACGCATAGGGTCGTTGCGGTGCCGTCAGAGCCTCGGTCTCGATGGTGCTGTCGAGGTCGTGCTCATAAAAAATCGCCAGGTCGAAACGTCCACCCGTCAAGCCTTGCACCAGTTCCTGTTGCTCGCCGTCCTGCACGCGGATCTCCACCCCCGGGAAGCGCTGGCGAAAGCCGGCGATCAGGCGCGGCAGGTAGAGCGGGGCGACGGTTTCGAAGCAGCCGATGTCGATTTGCCCGCTGACCACATCGTTATCGGCCAGGGCGTTCTGCTCGAACTCCCGGGCCATGCGCAACAGCTCCTGGGCCTTGCGATAGAAGCGTGCGCCACCGGGCGTCAACGATACGCCCTGGGCGTGATGACGGATGAGCAATTGCACGCCGAAGCTGTCCTCCAGCCCCTTGATGGCGGTGGCAATCGATGGCTGGGCGATGTACAGCTTGCGGGATGCTTCGGCGACGCTGCCACATTCGACGGTGGTGACGAAGTATTTCAGCTGACGCAGGGAATAGGACGCCACGGCACACCTCGATCCGGATGGTTTCTGCCTACCTTACCTTGTGCTCAGGGGGCCGGGGGCGGGCATTGATACGGATTTTGCTGGGCAGTGACGATATTCAGACTGGCTTGGGGAGAAGCCAGCCCAAAAAAACGCCTGCCGAAGAGTCATTGGCAGGCGTCTGGGAAAGACCGGCACAGAAAGGAGGGACTGGCCGGGGTAGGGAGCAAGGGTCAGGCCACCGGAATCAACGGATCAGCCGCCGCCAGGGCCGCCGCGCGGTCGGCGGCGGGTGGGTAGATCCACACACTGTTGATCTGGGTCTTGAGATCCTTGGCTTCCTGCCCGACCAGCTTGAGTTGGCGATCCCAGCCTTCGGTATACACCGCACCCCAGGCGCCCAGGTCCAGGCAGGTCACGTACTTGGGTTGGCTGTAGGGCATCGGCGCCACACCCAACAAGTCGGCCGCGACGTTGTTGCCGGCGTAGCGACCCAGGGAGATGGCGTGCTGGCAAGACATCGCCGCGTAATTGCCCAGTGTGTCGGTGGCGGCATAGGCCACGTCACCGGTGGCGAATATGTCGTTTTGCCCCAACACTTTCAGATGGCCGTCGACGTGCAGGCGGCCCTGATGATCACGGGGGGCTGGCACTTGCTGGGTCAGCGGGTGGGCACGGAAACCCACGGTCCAGATCACGGTATTGGACTCGATACGCTGGCCGTTCGACAGGGTGACACCGCCGGCATCCACCGAGTCGACTGAAGCATTGAGGATCCACTCGACGCCCAGGTGATCGGACGCTTCGATCACGGAGGGGCGAATGCCGTCGCCCAACGACGCGCCGATCTGCGGCGCGCGATCCACCACGATGACCCGGATGTTCGCGTCCTCACCCAGGGCGGCCCGCAGGCGGGTTGGCATTTCGGTGGCGGTTTCGATGCCGGTGAAGCCGCCGCCGGCTACCACCACGGTGTTGCGGGCTGGGCTGTCCGGCAGGTTTTTGAGGGACTTGATGTGGGCTTCGAGGCGCGTTGCCTGTTCGATCTCATCGACGTCGAAGGCATGTTCGAGCATGCCTTTGAGATCGGGGCGAAACAGTTTGCTGCCCGCCGCCAGTACCAATCGGTCGTAACCCAGGCTGCCCTGGGTACCGAATACGTCCACGTAGCCGACCTGTTTGCCCTCGACGTCGATACTGCTCGCCGAGCCCTGTACGAACTTCACGCCCACTGCATCGAACAGTCCGTCCAGCGGAGCCATCATGGTGTGGACGTCCGGCTCATAGAAACGAGGCCGGATGCGCAATTCCGCCTGGGGTGCCAGGACAGTAATCTGCACGTCATTTCGATCATGCTGGTCCAGCAGGCGGGCCGCGCTCAATGCGCTCCATACTCCGCCGAAACCAGCACCAATAACCAGAATTTGCTGTTTCATGATTTGCTCCCGAAGACAAAATCGATACGTTGAATGAATTAAACTTTTCAGCGTGACCGTGGCGCGAAGTACTCCAGAAACGCCTGGCTCCAATGTATTCACATCAAGCACATTCAGTTTCGGTTCGCTGTAGAAAATCTTATTGGCCGGGACTGTGTTTAACACTTCTACATAAGGTCATCGGGCCCATGCTTGGGTAGGTATGATCTATACGAAGGTATGAGGGGGCGCAGTCAAGCAGACCGGGCCAGTACCGATTCGATACAGGCGATCAATTCAGCGCAGTCGAAGGGTTTCGGGAAAAACGCCACCAGCTCGGGCGTATCAGCGTTGACACGCGGTGGCACGCCAGGGTATCCGGTGATGAAAATGATCGGGATATGAATGCCCAGGGTCGACAATTGATCGTACATCTGAATACCCGTCATGCCGGGCATTTGTATATCCGATATCAGGCAGGCTGTATTTTCAAGTTCGCAGGAAGATAAGAAGTCCAAGGCGCTGGCATATGTTTCAACCCGATATCCGTGGGAACGTAACAAGCCATCCAGGGCAATTCTAACTGATTCATCGTCATCAATAATTGAAATGATTGCGGTGTTGGACATGTCGATACCTGGGGTGATATCAGGTAGCCATAAAGGCGCCCGTTATCAGTGCAAGATACGCCGTCCAATGGGCCCGCCAAGTATACGTGGGTATGAACTTTCTACTGCTCGCCACGCAATTCCAGTATCTGGGCCATGCGCACCAGATCGGCGAACGAACGTGCGCACATTTTGCGCATGGCGTGGCCGCGGTGAATCTTGACCGTGATTTCACTCAAGCCTATTTCCCCGGCGATCTGCTTGTTCATCAAGCCCGACGCTGCCAGCGCCATGACCTGCTGCTCCCGGGGCGTCAATGCGGCGTAGCGATCAAGAAGTTGCTGGTGGCTGCGTTCGGATTCGTACCGCAGCCGGTCCTGCTGATGGGCGGCGGCTACGGCATCGATCAGGTCCTGCTCGCGAAACGGTTTGGCGAGGAAATCCACGGCACCGGCCTTCATTGCCCGCACGGTCATGGCGATGTCACCGTGACCGGTCATGAACACGATTGGCAGGTGAACGTTGGCCGCGGCCAGTTCGCGCTGGCAATCCAGGCCGCTGGTGCCTTGCAGCCGCACATCCAGTACCAGGCAACTGGGCAGGTCGAGCCGGGGATGATTCATGAACTGCGCGACCGAACCGAACAAGTGGACCTGCATGCCGATGGAGCGCAGCAGGCTGCCGAGGGATTGGCGCAGTGGTGCGTCGTCGTCGACGATGTAGACGACGGGGGCATCGCCGATGACCGGGTGGGGTGTGTGTGGTGGGTTCATTGGGCGTTCCCCGCCAGGGTGGTGCAAGCGAGCAGCGGCAGCGCGAATCTGAACGAGGTGCCTTGGTCGGCTTCGCTGGTCGCCCAGAGCCTGCCGTCATGGAAATCGATGATGGACCGGCAGATGGAAAGGCCCATGCCCAGGCCGTTTTCCTTGGTGGTAAAAAACGCATTGAACAAGGACGGCAGGGCCTCGGGAGCAATGCCCGTTCCGTGGTCGGTCACCTCCAGCAGCGCTTCGTCATCCTCTGTCCAGGTGCGTATGTGCAGGATTCGTGCGTGTACCTTGACCCCGTCCATGGCGTGACAGGCATTGATGATCAGGTTGATGATCACTTGCTGCAGTTGCACCCGGTCTGCGCTGACCTGGCCGTCCGTCGCTGCCAGGTCCAGTTTCGCCCGGACTTTATGATGCGTCAGTTGCTGCTGGACCAGGTTCAGAGTCTCGCGGACGATGTCGTCCAGCCGTTCGGGTTGGCGCAACGGGTCGCATTTGCGCGACAGCGCCCTGATACCGCTGATGACCTCGCTGGCACGACAGCCGTTGGCGACGATCCGGTCGAGGCAATCCAGGGCTTCATCGAGATCAGGTTCCGGACGTTCGAGCCATCGGCGGCAGGCCTCACCGCTGCTGGTGATGGCCGTCAGTGGCTGGTTGACCTCGTGGGCAATGGACGCGGCCATTTCCCCCAGGGAGGTCAAGCGAGTGACGTGGGCCAGTTGGCTCTGGGCGCGGAACAGTGCTTCTTCGGCCAGCTTGCTGGCGGTGACGTCCATGAGTGCGCCGAGGTACTGGAAACGGCCATGCTGGACGAGCAGTGGGCTGGCGATCATGTGGATGTGCTTGATGCGCCCATCAGGCATCAGCAGCCGAAGCTTGACCTCTATCTGCGGCTCGCCAGCGGCGGCCTGTTGGAAAACCCCGCGTGCCAACTCCAGGTCTTCAGGATGGGTACGCTCCAGCATCATCGACACCGTCGGCGTCCTGCTGGGTGGGTATTCGAAGATCCGTGCCGACTCCTCCGACCAGGACATCTCTTTCCGATCACCGCGAAAGCCCACGCTGCCGGTCTGGCTCAGGCGCTGGGCGCCGATCAGGTAAGCCTCGTTATGCCGCAGGCTGTCGGACGCCTGCTTGCTGCGCAAGGCCAGGAACGCGATGGCCGACAATGCGGTCAGGCAGCGGAAGAAACCGGTGGTCGATTCCCAGCGGTGATAGCCGCCGTTGTACAAGAACATCGCGGTGAGCAGGAACATGCTCATCAGCGCGACGGCGATCACCAAGTTGATTGAAAACAAGTTGGCCGCCATCAACAACAAGGTGATGTACAGCAGCGTCGGGGCCAGGTCGGAATGGGTTTCGGAGTTGATAATGACAATCCCGCAGGCCACCACCAGGCCTACCAACCAGCCGAGGGCGTTGACCAGCGGGTGACTACTGATGCCCATCGACGGTCGCGGCCCGCCCTGGCATGGGGTGTATCGAAGGCTGTCATAGGCGTTCTTGAGCATCGCGGAGGGTAGGGGCACGCTGGCAGACCTTTTGTTTTTACGGGGTCTCGCTCTGGGATGTCGGGGAGACAGAGCATCGGTTCGTATCTTAGAAGCGGCCCTTTATCTGAGGTAGGACATAAAACCCTGAAATCCCGCCAAGCCGTGCCACCTCCTTTGTGGCGAGGGTGTATACCGAAGTATCGATGACGCCGCCCAAAGGGTGAGTCGAGTGTCCCCACGTACGACAGACACTGGCCAGCCTCGGGGATTACGCTTTCAACACCTCGTCGCCGTAGGCCTTGATGGCGGGCGCAGGCGATGATCTTGTCCACTCCTGACTCAATGGCCTGGCGCCTGGGGCGACGACTATGATGAACAGAAATGATCTGCGTCGTGCTGACATCAGTTTGCTGGTGGTCTTCGAAACCATGATGCACGAGCAAAACGTTACCCGCGTCAGCGAAAAGCTCTTTCTCGGCCAGCCAACGATCAGCAGTGCCCTGGCGCGCTTGCGGTTGATGTTCGATGATCCGTTGTTTATCCGTTCGGGACGGCTGATGGAACCGACCTCCCGGGCCCAGGAAATCTTCTCCAATCTGTCACCGGCGCTGGACGGCATCGCTGCCGCCTTGAGCCATTGCCAGGCGTTCGAGCCGGCCACCAGCGAGGCGACCTTCCATATCGGGCTGTGCGATGACGTCGAGTACGCACTGCTGCCGGAGCTGTTGCGCCGCCTTCGGGTCGAGGCACCGGGTACCACCTTGGTGGTGCGCCGGGCCGATCAATGGCAGGTGTCCCAGCTGTTGGCCTGCGGCGAGATTTCCCTGGGTATCAGTCCGACGCTGGAGCTGCCGGCCAATGCCCGACGCAAACTGCTGCGGCCGATTCGACCGATGCTGTTGCGCGCTGATTCGCAGCCCGGTGAACTCACGCTGGACGAGTTCTGTCGTCGGCCCCATGCGATAGTGTCGTCCATGGGCAATGTCATCGATGATTCGGACCGCGCGTTATGCCTGATGGGCCGACAGCGCCGGGTGGTATTGACCGTGCCGCAATTCAGCGCCTTGCCCGTGCTGTTGGCCCAGAGCGACATGATCGCCATCGTGCCCGATTACGTTGCCCAGGCGATGGCGGTGACGACCGGCATGAGGGCGCAAGCGGCCCCGATCTGCTTACCACAGTACGAGCTTTCCATGGTCTGGCGCGGCGCCTCGCACAATGATCCGGGGGAGCGCTGGCTGCGTTCGCGTTGCAGCGCGTTCCTGGCCGAGCAGGCCGACCCGCGGGAGCACTCGAGGAGAGTGGCCTGACGGGACCGTACCGTAAGGAATTCGCGCTCAGCGAGAAAACCGGTTGCGATACTCCCGGGGGGAAATCGAGAGATGGCGCTGGAAGGTGTGACGCATTCGTTCCTCGTCACCGAAGCCGCAGGATCGGGCGATCTGGTCGATGTTGCGCCGGGAGTCTTCGAGCATTCGACGCGCGGCTTCAAGTCGGAACATCTCGACGGCTTTGGCCGGGGTTCGTCCGGTCTGGCGTTTGTAGACCCGGGCAAAATTGCGTGGGCTCATCCTTGCCTGGCGGGCCAGTCGTTCGACGGTGAGGTTGTCGTCATCCAGGTGTTCGGTCATCCAGGCGTGCAGTTCGTCGAACCCGGCGCTGTCCTGCATCTGCAACTGCAACAGTTGGCTGAACTGCGCTTGTCCGCCGGGGCGCTTGAGAAACACCACCAGCTCACGGGCCACCTGCAGGGACACGTCGCGCCCACAATCGGCTTCGACCAGTGCCAGGGCCATGTCGATGCCGGCGCTGACCCCGGCCGAGGTCCACACGGCGTCCTGCTGGATGAAGATCGCGTCCAGGTCCACTTCAATCGACGGGAAGCCGCTCTTGAGCATGTCGCACATGGCCCAATGGGTGGCGGCGCGGCGTCCGTCCAGTAAACCAGCCTGGGCCATGAGGAAGGTGCCGCTGCATACCGATGCGGTGCGCCGGGCCTTGACCGAGGCGTTGCGCAGCCATTGCACCAGGTCGATGCAGTCAATCATCGCCTGCCGTATGTCCGGTGCGCCAGGCACGATCAACGTGTCGATGAGCGTTCCGTCGAGCTCGTGCAGGGCGCGGGTATCCACGACCAAGCCTTCGGCGGTCTGCGTCAACCCGCCTTTCAGGCTTGCGGTGTGCAGGGTGTAGCCGGGCAGGCCGCGCTCAGTCATGGCTTTGGTGGCGGCCCAGAAAACGGTCTGGGCACCGGTCAGGTCCAATAGGCCCATCTGCGGATAAGCCAGGAATACCAGTGTGCGCGGTTGGGAAATGGGCTCGGCGGCGATGCCGACATCCAGGGTCATCTCGTTCATGGTCGTTTCGCACTGGGTTCTTCAGGGACGATCAGGGAGTCTATCCGTTTTCGGCACAATTGAACGACCGGCCCGCGGGGCGGAATGGAACTTGCCTGAGCTTTGGTCCATCAGCCCTGGAATCCTCAAAGGTCGGGTCAATGAACAACTCCAACATGGCGCAGCCAGCGATCTCGTCGGACCTGTTGCCGACGCTGCCGATCAATCGGTTCCGCACCGCAGACATCGATGAGCACGCCCGCAACATGGGCGGCTGGCAGGTTTGCTATGACCAGTTGACCCCCGGACGCTTCGAAGGCGAGTTGGTCGAGTTCCGCTCGGACTGGATGCAACTGGTGCGCGACCGCTCTAATCAGGCACTGGCCAAGCAAGGCATGGCCTGGGAGGGGGCCATCACCTTCAGCGTGCCACTGAGTGCCGATGGGCCGGTCTTTTGCTCCGGGCACCCGATCATCGAGCCCAGCCTGATGGTCGCCCGTGGCCAGAATCTGCCCGAGTTGCGCACGCCCCAGCATCTCGATCTGCTCAGTGTTGCCATCGAAGAGCAGGCGTTGAAGCATGTGCTGGAACGACAGGGCAGTCGCTTTCGAATTACCGATCTTCCCAAGTGTTACCGTCTCGGCAACTCGACGCTGCCAGCCGAGCTTGCGGCGTTGTTCGATGAACTTGAAGGCGACGGGCAGGGGCGTGATTCATTGCTGGGTTACGAATCGATTCGCCGTGGCCTGCGTGACACGGTGATGCTGCACATACTGGAACTGGTGGCACCGGATGAGGCGCCGCCGCTCAACCCCACTGCGCGCAAGCGCATGGTCGACCGTGCCCGGGAATATGCCTTGACCCATGTCGATGAGCCGCTGTCGATCCTCGACCTGTGCAACCACATCGGTGCCAGCCGGCGAAAACTGCAGTATTGCTTCCAGGAGACGCTGGGCATCAACCCCGTGGCCTATTTGCGGGCGTTGCGCCTCAATGCCGTGCGTCGTGAACTGCGTAGCGGCGGCCATGCCCGGGGTGTACAGGAGGTGGCGGCACGCTGGGGCTTCTGGCATTTGAGCCGGTTTTCCAGCGACTATCGGGTGCTGTTCGGCGAGACCCCTTCACAAACCCTGCGTCGCACGCATCTGTGCTGAAAACGGATAACGGCTGACCGGCCAGCTCCCTAGGATGACCCCAACACCACTTGGTTGGAGGGGCATTCGATGTATCAAAAAAATTATAAAACCAACGTCTTGCGCTGTACCTGGTTAAGCCTGGGGTTGATTGCTGTTTGTGGCGCTGCCCATGGCACCGAAAACGGCGCGCCGACCACGGCGGTCGGGGTCTACGACTTCGGTGCGGGCATGATGCCGCCGGCCACGCCCTTTGGCACTGTCGGCCTGCGCACCGCGTTCTATTCGGCCAACGTGCAGAAAGATCGCCACGGCAAGTCCGTGGACAACAATTTATCCCTGGATGTGTTGTCCATCGCCGTCGCCTACATGCGCATGACCGATTACACCGTGCTGGGCGCCAAGTATGGCTTCGGCGCCGTCGTGCCGTTTTTCCAGATGGATGCCTCGGTACAGGTGCAGACGCCTGTCGGCCCGCTGGACCTTGCGGCCGATCCGTTTCGCCTGGCTGATATCCAGGTGTTGCCGGTGATCCTGCAATGGACCCTGTCGCCGAACCTGTTCGTCAACGCCCAGTTCCAGATCCAGACCCCCACAGGCGACTACGACAAGAATCGCTTGATCTCGCCGGGCGTCAACCACTGGACCTTCTCGCCGATCCTCAACGCTACCTACCTCTCCGACAGCGGCTTCGAGGTGTCTTCCAGTTTCGAAGCCGACATCAACACCCGCAACCACGCCACCGACTACAAGAATGGCGTCGAGTACCGCCACGAATTCGCCGTGGGTCAACACGTTGGCCCGTGGACCGTGGGTGTGGGCGGCTATTACTACCGGCAATTCACCGATGACGATGCGCCGGGCCTGGAAGCGGGCAATCGCGCCCGGGTGTTGGCGGTCGGGCCGGCAGTGGGCTACTTCAAGCCCGGCATCCCCCCGGTGTGGCTGCATGTCTACAAGGAGCTCGATGCGCGAAACCGCGCCGAGGGCTACACCGCGGCGCTGCGTATTTCTCAAAGTTTCTAAAAGGGGCTCGCCATGAACCAATCAAGTTCCGTTTCAACGGCGGCCACCCCGTCCCGCCAGGCCAGTTGGCGTGAAGGGCTGGTGCTGATGCTGGGCAGCAGCCTGACGATCATGGGGTCGGTGATGGTCACGCCCATCCTGCCCAGGTTGGGCGCCGAATTTGGGCCCTTGGAACCGCGCGCCGATCTGCTGGTGCCGTTGGCGATTACCGGCCCGGCCTTGGCGATTGCCGTGTGCGCACCGTTGGCTGGCTGGTTGGCCGACCGCGTCGGGCGCAAAGCCTTGCTGGTGATCGCCACGGTGCTCTACGCCTTGCTCGGCGCCTTGCCGGCGCTACTCGATAGCCTGCCGTCGATTGTCGGTGCGCGGCTGTTGTTCGGTTGCACGGAGGCGGCGGTGATGACCTGCTGCGCAACCTTGATCGCGGACTATTGGCAAGGCGAGGAGCGGTTGCGCTACGTCAATCGGCAGGTGGTGACCATCGGCCTGGTGGGGGCGCTGTTTTTTGTGGTGGGCGGTGTGCTCGGCGAGCATTCGTGGCGTGCGCCGTTCCTCCTGTATTTGCTGCCACTGCTGCTGGTGCCGGTAATGATGAAAGTGCTCTGGGAACCGCCGGTGGCGAAGCTACAGAGGGTCGAGCAGCGCGTCGATGAGTCGGGACCGGCCAAGGTCGCCGTGCGGCAACTGCTGGTCGGTTACCTGATGATCCTGGGCGGCATGGTCCTGACGTTCGTCATGCCGATCCAGGCGCCGATGCTGTTGGTCAGCCTGGGTATCACCTCCAGCACGATGATCGGCCTGGCCGCGGGGTTGAGCCTGTTGGCGACCTTGGGCGGTTCGCTGATGTGGCCGTTGCTGCGCCGCCGCTTCGGCATCGCTGGTTGCAACGCACTGTTGCTCGGGCTGATGGGCCTGGGGCTGTGGCTGCTGATGCGCGGGCAGAGCTACAACGCCGTGCTGGTGGCGGTTTTCATCCAGGGCCTGGGGGCCGGCCTGCTGGTGCCCAACGTGATGGCGCCGGTGATGAATGCCTTGACCGCCAGCACCCGTGGCCGCGGTTTGGGCGGGTTTACCTCATGCCTGTATATCGGCCAGTTCGTCAGTCCGTTGGTGGTGGCCTTGGTGGTTGTCTTCGCCGGTGACCTGCGTCACGCCATCCAGTGGCTGGCCCTGGCCAGTCTTGCCTTGGCGCTGCTCTGGGTCGTTGCCGGCCTGCGAGCACGGGGCCAGGGGCAGGCAAGCACTCTCGGATCACATCAATCGTCATGACATAAGGAACCTGAGACATGGGTATGCAAGACATCCACCACCTGATGGACACTGAAGATGCTACGGCGCTGGCCGAGTGGGTCAGGCGTGGCGAGGTTCAGCCCGGCGAACTGCTGGAAACGGCCATCGAGCGCCTGGAGCGGGTCGAGCCGCAGCTCAATGCGGTGGCCGAGCGCTTGTACGATTCGGCCCGGGAGGCGGCGCGCAAGCCTCAGGCTGCACAAGGCCTGCTGGCGGGCGTGCCGACCTTGATCAAAGACCTGTTTTCACCAGTCGACGGTGCGGCGATGACTAACGGTTCGCGGGCGCTGGGCGACTGTCGTGCGGATTTTGAATCGGAAGTCGTGGCGCGGTTGCGGCGTGCCGGGTGCCAGGTGATGGGCACCAGTACTTCTCCGGAGTTCGGCACCTCGTACACCACTGAATCCGCGCGCTTCGGCGCCACCCGCAACCCTTGGAGCACCGATCATAGCGCCGGTGGCTCCAGTGGTGGCGCGGCGGCACTGGTGGCGGCCCGCGTGGTGCCGTTTGCCCACGGCAACGACGGTGGCGGTTCATTGCGTGTGCCGGCGTCTTGCTGTGGCGTGTTCGGGTTCAAGCCCAGCCGTGGCCTGATGCCGTCGGGGCCGATAATGGGCGAGGGCTGGGCGGGGATGGGCACGCCTCATGCGATCACTGTGTCGGTGCGCGACAGTGCGGCGCTGCTGGATGCCACCGCCGGGATGGACCTGGGCGCGCCGTACGCCGCACCGGTCCAGGCGTTGCCGTATGTGATGGCGGTGCAGGCTGATCCCAAGCCGCTGCGCATTGCCCTGGTCGAGCAACTCGAGCCCTGGCCTACGTCACCCCAGAGCCTTCAGGCGGTGGGCGAGGCCGCGCGGCTGTGCGAGTCCTTGGGGCACCGTGTCGAACCGGTGAGCCTGCCGGTAGGGTTGCTGGAGTTTCTCGACCACGTGTTCAGCATTATTGGTGCAAGCACCCGTCGCTATGTCGATTTGCTGGGCCAGATGCGTGGGTTCGCCGTGCAGGCCGAAGAACTGGAGGTGCGTACCCGGATCATCCTGCGGGACAAGGGCAACGTCAGCGGCGCCCAATATGTCGCGGCGGTGGAATGGATTCATGCCCTCGGCCGGCAGTTGGCGGTGTTCATGCAGGATTACGACGTGATCCTGACCCCGGTCCTGACCCGTGAACCGATGCCGATTGGCGAACTGGATCTGCAGGATGTGTGCATGAGCCTGGATCAACTGCACGAGCGCTACCACAGCTATGCGCCGTTCACTGCGTTGTTCAATGCCAGCGGTCAGCCGGCGATGTCGGTGCCGTTGTCCTGGAGCGTCAATGGCCTGCCGATGGGGGCGCATTTTGCCGGTCGCTTTGGCGAGGAAAGCACCTTGCTGGCCCTGGCCGCTCAACTGGAACGCGCCCATCCCTGGCGCGGCCGAGTCCCACCGGTCAACGCCTGCCGGCGGTAAAACTGTGGGAGCGAGCCTGCGCGCGAAGGCGTTGGGTCAGTCGGCATCATCGTTGGCTGATAGTCCGCTATCGCGAGCAAGCTCGCTCCCACAGTGGGGATTTGTGGTGGTCGCTGGTGTCTTGGGCGACTCGGAAAAAAACTGTGGGAGCGAGCCTGCTCGCGAAGGCGTCGGCACATCCAGCATCATCGCTGGCTGATAGACCGCTATCGCGAGCAAGCTCGCTCCCACAAGGGGATTTTTGCTGGATAGGGCTCTGGGGTTGTCCCAGAGCCCTTGAAAGTCAGTAACGGATCATCACCGACTTCAGTTCGGTGTAGTCATCAATGAATGCGCTGCCGAATTCACGGCCTATCCCAGAAGATTTACTGCCGCCAAAAGGCACCGCCGGGTCGAGCAGGGTGTGCATGTTCACCCAGACCGTGCCCGCTTCGATGGCGGGGACCATGCGCAGGGCTTTGCCCAGGTCGTTGGTCCAGAGGCTGGCGCTCAGGCCGTAGGGGGTGTCGTTCATCAGCTCCAGCAGTTCCTCTTCACTGTCGTAAGGGAAGAATGTGGCGATCGGGCCGAAGGTTTCTTCGTTGAGCAGGCTGTCGTCGCGGCGATTGGCGAGGATGATGGTCGGCTCGACATAGCAACCCGGTCCATCGATCAGCTTGCCGCCGTGGACGATGGTGTTGTTCTGTGCGCGGGCCTTGGCGAAGAATTCTGCGAGTTTGTGCTGGTGCTGGCGGTTGGTCACGGGGCCGAACTCGGTGCGTTCGTCCAGAGGCGAGCCGATGCTGAGTTTGCTCAGGCGCTGGGCCAGTTTGTCCATGATCGACTCGATCTGCGAGCGATGGACAAAGAACCGTTCCGCTGCAGCGCAGATCTGTCCCGAATGCAGAAAGCCCGCCTCGATGATGCCGTTGACCGCTACCTCGGGATCGACATCACGCAGGAATCCCGCCGCATTCTTCCCGCCCAGCTCCAAGGTTGCACGGGTCAACCCGGCACCCATGGCCGCTTGGCCCACCGCCAGGCCGGTGGGCACGGAACCGGTGAACGAGACCTTGTTGGTGCCCGGATGCTCGATCAGCCCTTTGCCCACCTGTCCGCCGCCGGTCAACACATTCAGCGCGCCGGCTGGAAGGCCGGCCTCGATGGCCAGTTCAGCGACGCGCAGGATGGTCAGCGGGGTGAACTCGCTGGGCTTGATGATGATGCTGCAACCGGTCACCAGGGCTGAGGCCAGTTTCCAGATGGCGATCATGGTGGAAAAATTCCACGGCACGATACCGACCACCACTCCGACCGGTTCGCGCAAGGTGAATGCGGTGTAGCGTTCGCCAGCGAAGGAGGGCAGTGATGGGGTGATCGTCTCGCCGTTGATCTTGGTCGCCCAGCCAGCGTAGTAACGCAGGAAATGGGCGGCCTGGTCGACTTCGAAGGCCCGGGAGATGTGGATGATCTTCCCCGACTGGCAGGTCTCGATCTGCGCCAGCTCTTCGCGGTTGCGTTCCAGCAGGTCTGCCAACTTGAGCAGCACATGGCCGCGGACTGCGGGTGCCGTTTGGGACCACTGCTTGAAGCCGCGGCGGGACGACTCCACCGCCGCATCAATGTCGCCGGGAGTGGCGTCGCTGACCTGGGCGATGACTTGGCCGGTGGCGGGGTTGACGACGTCCAGTGTCTGGTTGCTCTGGCTTTCGACGTAGCCACCGTCGATGAACAGGGCGTGATGTCTACCGAGGAAGGCTTCGACCTGAGGCAGCAGGGCAATATCGCTCATGAGGGTTTCCTGATCATGAATAGGGAAAGCTCCGAGGGTAATCCCGGCAGGACCGTCCAGCTTGACTGTGCCTGCCGCGCCGTATGTCTGTGGCTGCCAACCTGGGTGGTTGGCAGCCAGGAGCAAGGCCCCGTGCAGGCAGGGACAAGCCAGCCCGGACGGTTTGCGATCAGATCCGGGTTTCGACTTGATGGCATAGGGGCGGGCGATGTTTCTCCAGACCAACAAACAGAAACTGGCGTTGACTGCACAGGTGCAACGCGTGCTGACCGGCGAAACGGAGGACACGCCGCAGCTCGACGCGTATCCGCAACTGCGCACCGTCCTTGAGCAGCATGCACGGCAGATGGCGAGCGCGACTGCACATCTGCATCAGGTCGAAGCACAAGTACAGGCGCAAACCCTGCAATGGCAGCACGACGAGCGTGAGTTGCACAGGGTTCGCCAGCAATTGGAGCAAACCCTTGAGCGCGAGCAGGTGCTTGAAATTCGCTTGGACGAACTCAGCAGGCAGCTGCAGCAACAACGCCAGGATGCGCAGATCTGGGAGTTGCTGCAGTCGACCCTGACAGAAGGCTGTTGGGATATCACGGTCGTCAACGGTGATCTCCAGCACCCGGCCAGTGGCATGCGCTTTTCCAGTCAGTTCCGTGCGCTGCTGGGCTATGGGCCGGACGACTTGCCCGATGGCTGGGATGCCCAGGTCGGCATCACCCACCCGGACGACCTACCCAAGATCATGGCCATTTTCGACCGGGAAATCCTTGGCTCCCAGGGCAGCGGTGAATACGTCTTCGAATACCGGATGCGCCACAAGACCCGGGATTACATCTGGTGCCGCGAACGCGGTCGGGCGGTACGCGACCCGCATGGGCAACTGGTGCGAGTCATTGGTGCGGTGCGTGATATCAGCGATGAGCGCTCGGCCCAGTCCACCCATCAGCGCATGCTCGAACAGAACCAGGTGACCTACGCCCAGATTGCCACCGTGGTGGGGGTGATCAAGGGCATTGCCGACCAGACCAATCTGCTCGCCTTGAACGCCGCGATTGAGGCGGCCAGGGCCGGAGATGTCGGGCGCGGTTTCTCAGTGGTGGCCGATGAGGTGCGCAAGCTGGCGCAGAGTACCCGGCAGGCGACCCATCAGATCCAGACCATGTTGCATCAGCACAAATAACAGACCAATCGCTATCCCGTAGGGGCTGCGTAGGACCCGCGTAGGAGCTGTGTAGGAGCTGACGAGTGCAACGAGGCTGCGATCTTTCCCCGGACACTTGAGTCCCAAGCGAAAGATCGTCCGAACGCGGCCCGAGCCTACGGCAGCTCCTACGGTCGGTCGTCTAGAACGGAACCGCCACCACCAACTGGCTGTAGACGTTGGTGCCGTTGCCGCCAACCTGATTGCCACCGCTGTCCGCATCCTTCTCAGGCTTGTACAGGCCCACCAGCGGCGTGACGATCAGGTGTTCATTCACCGCCCATTCCACGTACAGGTCCAGCTCCTGCGCATCGAGGTTCAGCGCTTCACGGGTATGCAGGGTCTGGTAGTCGAAGAACAGTGCACCAATGGTCACGGTCTCTGCCGGCTTGAGCTTGAGGCCCACGTGCTGGATGGCGGTGTTGCTGTTGAACGGGCCGGCATAGTTGCCCGCCACTTCACCCTGGAACCAGGTGCCATAGCCGCGGTTCTGACCGTTGAACATCGAGTCCCAATCCTTGGAATAGCGGCTGTAGCGATAGGTCAGGTCCGGCGTCCAGGGCAGGTCGGCGAAGGTGTAGCCGGCTTCGGTGTACCAGGCTTTCTCCGGGCCCGCGTCCTTGTCCTGCCAGGCATACTCGAAGGAGAAGTGGGCATTCTCGATGCCAGCATTCCCGGCGCCGCGCAGGCTGTAGATGTCCATGCCTTCGCGCTGTTTCTGGAAGTCGCTGGCGTAGCGGTCATCGACTTTGATGCCGTGGATGTAGGTCAGCCCCAGGGTGCCAGGCGCGGCGGTGTATTCCAGGGTGCCAGCGGCCATTTCGGTGTTGGCTTGGGCGCGGTTGTCGGACTTGATCCACATCAGGCTGCCATGCACGCCTTCCTTGCCACCCAGGCGCACGACAGCGGTCTCGTCGAAGGCATGCCGGGCCGCCAGGTAATAGGCGCCACCGCGGTTGAGCTCGCCATCGGCCACGCCTTTGCCCAGGTTCAGGCCATCGTCGTTGATGATGAAGCCGTCGCCGAGGGTGATCACCTGGCGGCCGTAGGACAGGTCGACACCGTCCTTGCCCAATGCCGGGAACAGCTCCCCCGAACGCCAGCCGGCAAAGGCTTCATCGAACTTGGTGGTGCGTTCGGAGCCGTCGCTCAAGCCGGCTGCGTCGCCATCGCCCCAAGTGCCGGAGCTGACCAGGTTGGCCGTCCCGTAGACACTGCCCAGGCCGCCGAGTGTCTGGTCGATACTCAGGCCATACTTGATGAAACCTTCGCGCCAGCTCGAACCGCCGGCGGTGCCGTCGTAGTTCTTGCGGCTGTTGAACAGCCCGTAGACCGCCAGGAAGTTGCCGGTGACGGTGGTGTCTTCGTCGGTGTAAAGCTCATAGGCCTGGGCTGATGAATCGGCGACCAGCAGGGCAATGCCCAGGCCGATGGCGTTGCGCAGCAAAGGTGTACGACGTGTGTGCTCCATGGTGGATTCCCCAGTGTTATAGGACAGTAGAGCGCGCATTAAGGGGAGTGGTACCCGGGGAAGTCTTTCACCTGCCTGCCATCGAGTTGACTCAGGCCGCCAGCGCGGCGGTGTTGGCAGGCAGCAACAAAACCGGCGGCAGACATGGGCAAGACGCCTGGGGCGGGGCAGCGCAGAGTAAGGCTGCACGCAACGCCGTTTCGATCAGGGACTGGTTGGGGAAGGCATGATCGCCGGTTCCTGGACGGCTGTGGCATCCATACTAAAAATCCGCTTTCGAGGACCTTGCACCATGTCGATCAATGACAGGCTCACCGAGCACTTGAACCGGGGTTCGGTGGGCTTTCCCACCGCGTTGGCCAGCACCATTGGCCTGATCATGGCAAGCCCCGTGATTCTCACCGCGACCATGGGCTTTGGCATTGGCGGCAGCGCCTTTGCCGTGGCGATGCTGATCGCCGTGGTAATGATGCTGGCCCAGGCGACGACGTTTGCCGAGGCGGCGTCGATTCTCCCGACCACCGGCTCGGTCTATGACTACATCAACTGTGGCATGGGCCGTTTCTTCGCCATTACCGGGACGTTGTCGGCCTATCTGATTGTCCATGTGTTCGCCGGCACCGCCGAGACAATCCTGGCCGGGGTCATGGCCCTGGTGAACTTCGAACACCTCAACACCCTGGCCGAATCGGCAGGCGGTTCCTGGTTGCTGGGCGTGGGGTTCGTGGTGGTGTTTGGCGTACTCAATGCGTTCGGTGTCAGTGCCTTTGGCCGGGCCGAAATCATCCTGACGTTCGGCATGTGGACCACCCTGATGGTGTTCGGCGTGCTGGGCCTGATCGCCGCACCGGCAGTGGAACTGGAGGGCTGGTTCGGCGCGTCCGTGGTGGGCACCGATATGGTCACGGTGCTGTCGCTGGTGGGCATGGCCATGTTCATGTTTGTCGGCTGCGAATTCGTCACACCGTTGGCGCCGGACCTGCGCCAGTCCGCCCGGACCATGCCTCGGGCGATGATGCTGGGCTTGTTCAGCGTCGCCACTTGCATGTTCATCTACGGTGCGGCGATGAAGCGCCAGGTGGAAAACGTGCTGCTCGATGCCACCACTGGCGTGCATCTGCTCGACACCCCCATGGCGATTCCACGCTTCGCCGAACAGGTCATGGGCGATATCGGCCCGATGTGGCTGGGGATCGGCTTTCTGTTTGCCGGTGCGGCGACCATCAACACCCTGATGGCTGGCGTACCGCGGATTCTCTACGGCATGGCGGTGGACGGTGCTCTGCCGAAAGTCTTCACCTATCTGCACCCACGCTTCAAGACGCCGTTGCTGTGCATCCTGGTGGCGATGTTGATTCCGTGCCTGCATGCGTGGTGGCTGGGCGGCAATACCGACAACATCATGCACCTGGTGCTGGCGGCGGTGTGCGCCTGGAGTTTTGCCTACCTGCTTGTGACCGTGTCGGTGGTCAGCCTGCGGATTCGTCGCCCTGATCTGCCGCGGGCCTATCGCTCGCCGTGGTTCCCGTTGCCACAGATCCTGTCCAGTGTCGGCATTGTGCTGGGCATGTGGTTCATCACCCCGCCCGGCATGAATCCGGCAGACATCTACGTGCCCTTCGCGGTGATGCTCGGTGGCACCGCGGCGTATGCCTTGTTCTGGACCCTGGCGGTGCAGAAGGTCAATCCATTCAAGCCAGCGTCGGTAGATGACGTGCTGGCCAAGGAGTTCTCCCATGAGCCAGGGCAACCTGCGGGCGAGTTTGTCGACCCTGCTGCAAAAACTGTCTGAGTTGTTCAGCGCCCAGCGCGCCCCGGCCGGTTATCGGCCTGGGGCGACCCTGGAACACTTGCGACGGAACCTGGCGCTGGCGCGATTCGAGGTGGTGGGTCCGGCTACGGCGACGGCAGCCACCGACGACGGCAGCTTGCAATTGGAGATTGTCGAACGCACCGAGTCGCAGCTGTTGATGCACCTGGTGATGACCGAGTTCGTCCTGCGCGTGCCTGCCTCCCGAGAGGGCACGGCGCGCCTGGAACTGCACCACGGCGGGGCTGTCCGGCGTAGCGGCATTCGTTGCCGGCAGCGGGACGGGCGCAGTGACCTGGCGGCCCGGTTGCAGGTGGCCGTGGAGCAGGATCCTGTGCTGTACCAGGCGCTCATGCCGCTGGATTTCAAGCGTCTGCGCATCGATCTGCAAGGACGCCAGTGGTGCGTGCGCCTGGAGCACATGGGCGGTAGCGAAGTGGTGAATCGCATGCCGGCCTTTCGTCGCTATATCCCGTTGAGCCGGGAGCAGCGCACTGTTTTGCTGGCGACCTTGAGCGGCCTGCAGCGGGTGTTGGCAACGCTCTGATTCCTTTGTTCTACCCTGGCATCATTCCTGCTACTGCTCTGGCGATCAGGTACTTGTTGCGCGCATATAGATAACATGTTAACTATTGCCGTACAAAAACAATAAGCCACTGCGGAGAATGCCATGAGCATGCAACAGGTTGGGCAGGACGGTCTGGACATCTGGAACCGGGATCTGCGGGCGACTTGCGGCCACTTCGATACCGAGCTGGCCTTCAATCGTTCGCTGTTTATCGGTGAAGTGTCGAACTTCCATCGGGGTGGCCTTGCCCTCGCGAACCTGCGTACCAACGCCGGCAGCATCAAGCGTCACTCGCCCAACGCCGATCACGATGATGACCAGGATTGCTTCCTGGTCAGTCAGCGCAGCGGCTACTGCCGCATTACCCAGAACGGCCTGAGCCTCCAATTGGCGCCCGGTGAACTGTTGTTGATGGATTCCGTGGGCGCGCTTGAGATAAGCCCGTTCGGCCTGATCGAGCACGCGGTGCTGTCCTTGTCTCGCCAGGACGTGTCGAGGCAACTGGGCGGGCAAGCCAAGACCTTCGGCAAGGTTTCGTCCAGCAAGGCGTGTGGGCGGATGCTGCATGTCTTGATGGACCAGCTATGCAGGGATACACCGGACGGCGAGGGCGCGGCGGGAGAGGGTGAAGCCTTGCAGAGTGCCTTCGTTTCGCTGTTGGGCTCGGCCCTTGAACAGGGTAGCGATGGCCGTGACGAAGGGGTGGCGTTGCAGGGTAGTCACTTGCGCAGCTATGTGCAGAAGGTCATCGACGAATCACTGACCCAGCCCGGCCTCAGCCCGGTGGGCCTGGCCAATCGGCTGAATATTTCGGTGCGGCATCTGTATCGTTTGTTCGAAGAGCAGGATGACAGCGTTTGCCGTTATATCCAGCGGGCCCGGCTCAAGCGCAGCGCTGATGACCTGACCAATCCGTTCCTGCGGGACGAGTCCATCACCTCGATTGCCTACAAGTGGGGCTTTACCGATTCGGCGCATTTCAGCCGTTCGTTCAAGAAGCAGTTCGAGCTGTCGCCCAAGGAGTTTCGTTCCAGTCGTTTGCAGGTGGGGCAGGGGGTGGCTTGAGCAAGGTCGTCGCTGGCTGGACGACCGCTATCGCGAGCAAGCTCGCTCCCACAGGGTTTAGGTAGGCGGGATAGATGTGGGAGCGAGCCTGCTCGCGATGACGGTGGTCCATCCACCCTCACCACAAACTGACTCACCCCCACACAGGTTCACACCTCCGGCAAAGTCGAACCCCCATCGACCACCAAAGTCTGCCCGGTCACATAACTGGCCAGGCTCGATGCCAGGAACAGCATGGCGCCAGCGATGTCGCTCGGTTGGCCCAATCGACCCAGCGGCACCCGGCGGGCGATGTCCTGGTTGACCTCATCGTCGCCAAGATTCGCCATGGCCGGTGTCGCGATCATGCCCGGCTCGACGCCATTGACGCGGACATTCTCGGCCGCCAGCTCCAGCGCGGCATTGCGAATGAAACCATTGACCCCGGCCTTGGAGGCCGCGTAGTGGCTGAGCCCTGGATACGCCACCCGCGGGCCGGTGACCGAGGAGGTCACCAGCACGCAGCCTTGGCCCTGGCGCCGGAACATCGGCAACGCCGCCTGGGTCAGCCAGAACAGCGCCGACAGGTTCACCGCCAGCGTTCGCTCAAGCATCGACGGGGTGATCTCGGCGAACGGTGTCAGCGGAAAATACCCGGCGTTGTGCACCAGGATGTCCAGCCTTCCCAAGCGTTGTTCCAGCTCGGCCATCATCCCGAAGACCGCCGTTGCGTCGGCCAGGTCAACCCCCAGCGCTTGCACCTGACAGCCCACGGCGGTCAATTCGCCGGCCACTGCTTCGGCCCGGGCCAGGCCCAGGTCGGCAATGACCACGCGAGCCCCTCGCAGGGCAAACGCTTCGACGATGGCCCGGCCAATGCCCTGGGCGCCGCCCGTGACCAGTACGGTCTGGCCGCTGAAATCCAGATCCTCAGGCATCGCTGGCCTCCATCCGGCTGAAGGCCAGTGTCGGTACGTCGACGATGCTGGAGCCGCCATCGGCCACCAGCGTCGCCCCGGTGATGATCGACGCCTCAGGCGAGGCCAGGAAACGGCAGACGTTAGCGATTTCCAGCGCACTGGCCGGCCTGCGCAACGGCACGTCGGCGCAGACCCGGTCATACGCCTGTTGCAACGTTTCGCCATGGAACTGCATCAATGCCTGCATTTCTTCATCGGCCATGGGCGTGCGGACCCAACCTGGGCAGATCGCATTGACTCGTACGCCGTGAGGCCCGTAATCCCTTGCCAGGGAGCGGTTGAGGCCCAACAGCGCATGCTTGGCGGTGGTGTAGCCGCACACGTGCGGGCCTGCCGCCAAGGAAGCAATGGAGGCGATCAGCACAATGTTGCCGGCACTTTCCTGCAGCAGGGGCAGGCACGCCCGGGCGCTGTAGAAGGCACTGTCGAGATTGCTGCGCAAGGCCGCTTCCCAGGTCGATGGCTGAGTCTCGGTGGCGCTTCCCATGCCCATGCCACCGGCACAGGCCAGCAGCACGTCGAGTCGGCCATAACGCGTGCGAATCTGCTCGACGAAGCTGTCCCAGGTGGCCGGGCAGGCTGCATCGCCCACCAGCACCAGGCCGCCGATGTCCTCGGCGAGTGTTTCCAGGGGCTCGCGGCGTCGACCGATCAGCACCAGGTTGGCGCCTTCGGCGGCATACAGGCGGGCGCAAGCTGCGCCGATACCGGTGCCGGCCCCCGTGATCACGACGGTGCGTAATTCAGGCATCGGGATACTCCGTCTGGTTGAGCACCTGGCAGTACGAACTGACCGGGAAATTGGAGAACTCATCGAACGATGCACCGGCGTAGCCGAAGATCTTGCCGTCGCTGCGATGCTGTTGCAGGTCGATCAGCACCAGGCCCAGGGTCGGGATGATTTTTTCCCGCCATACGAACAGATACAGCTGATCGGCGATCTTGTAGGTGTCGCAGCGGTCGGTGTCACACAGGCCTTGTTCAACACCCTTGAGGCACTGCCACGAGTAGAACTGGTCGTTGAGGTAAATGTGTTCGTAGACTTCGCTCGGGCTGTAGCGATACAGGTTGCGCAGCCCCACCAGTTCGGTGGTCGGTGCGTGCGGGCACAGGCCAGGCTGCCAGGGACGATCGAGGCTGCCGTGCAGGAACTGCGCTTGAACCGAGGTCAGGGGCTTGCCGGCCAGCGCCCGGCTGTAGAGGCCTTCGCCGGTTTCTTGCTGGCTCGGCATGCGGCCGATCACGGCGGTGAAGGCGGCGCTGGCGGTATCGAGCACCAGGCTTACCGACAGCGTCAGCTCGCCTTCGCGCTTGATGAAGTCCACCAGGTACAGGCCCGGGCGTACGGATGTGGCCCGGTAGGTCGCGGTGCCGCTGGAGTGCCCATCGGCGGCGTTCCAGGACACGGTGTCCTGCTCGAAGCGATGCTCGATCTGCCAGCCATTGGCGAAATGCAGGGTGAAGGTCTTGCCGTCCAGGTCGGCCAGGTTTGGCAGGATGAAGGCTTCGGGGGCAAAGCCATCGGCCAGGGCGCCGACGGTGATCCAGTCTGAAGATGTGCTCATTGCAAGGCTCCGGTGGTTGAATTAGCCACTCGGATCATGCGGTGCCGGGCAACGGCAGCCTATCAACCAAATGGTTGATCAGAGGAACAGTGCGCTGACCAACTCGGTACGGCTGCTCACGCCAACCTTGCGAAACAGGTGGATCAGGTGAGTCTTGATGGTCGGCAAGCCCACTTCCAGCTCCCGGGCCAATTGCTTGTTGCTGACGCCTTGGCGCAGTAGCCAGGCAATCTGGCGCTCCTTGGGCGTCAGGTCGCCCAGTGGGTCCTCATGGGCTGGTAAATGGGCCACGGCCAGTTGCAGCAAAGTCTGCAACGCGCTGAGTTGACTCAACTGCTGGCTGGTGAATACACCTTGCTCGGCGGTGCGCAGCAACGAAATCGCGGCTTGGGGCTGACCGTCCCGATGGGCGAAGACTTCCACCACGTCGACCACGCCGTAGCGCTGCAGGAAGTCGTGATAACGATGGTTGTCACGTCGCGGTTGGCGGGCCATCGCCAGGCCCAACGGCACCACGGCCAACTCGCTGGACACGCAGTGGCGCGGGTGCAGCGGGTCGAATTGGCGATAGTTGTCCAGGTAGTCGCGGTGCATCTCGCCGCTCATCTTATGCAGGCTGAAGTCATGGACCTGCAGCTGCCGATCAACGCAGTAGAACGCCGCCCGGCTGACGGGAACCAGCTGGGTAAAGGCGTGCAGGCACTGGCCGGCGATGTCCTGGGTGGGGATGACGTTCATGGTCGCACCTTCGCCGAGAGGGCTGCCGGTGGGGCCGGCAGCCAAGTCCGATCAGGCTACCGCGAAGTAGTGTTTGACGAAACTCTCGCTGACCACTTCCCACAGCACTGGCGTGCCCTTGGTCACGAACCAGCTGTCGCCGGCCTTGTAGCGGGTGCTCTGGCCGGTGGCCTCGTCGGTGAGCACTACTTCACCGGTGACCACGGTGGCTTGTTCGGCGAAGGGGTAGACCATCCGGAACTTGCCTTGGGTGGTGCCGAAGTAGGCGCTGCTGACGGGATCGGTCGGTGCGCCGAAGGTCATCTTGCCGAAGGCTTTGACTTCGCCTTCGAGAATCTGCGAACCGAGATCGGCGACGGTGCCCCAGGCGTCCAGGTCGGACAGCTGGATGTCTTTTTCGAGGGTGATAAGGGGCATTGCAGTGACTCCTGATGATTAAAAAAAACAGCGAGGTTGGGTGGGGCTTTTGTGACGTGGGGGTTGATGAACCATCACATCGCACCGCTGGACTTGTAGGAGCTGGCGAAGCCTGCGATCTTTTGATTTTGATCGTTCGCTTTCAACTCAATGGTCAAGGGAAAGATCGCAGCCTCGTTTCACTCGTCAGCTCCTACGGCCCGGTTCGGCGGTGCGGGGGGGTTCCCCCGCCACAGGGCTTATGTTCAGTCGCTCATCTCAGCGACGGCCGTTCCAGTAGCCCGACAGCTGATGCCAGGACTTGCCGGCGGTCAGCAGCAATGGGCGAATGGCGTCTTTGCCGATGATGGTCGGGCGATGGATCGAGCTGACCAGGTCGTAGCGCGCCGAGCCTTCGCTCATGCCTTCGGCCAGCACCTTGCAGATGATGTGGCTCGGGGTGACGCCAAAGCCTGAGTAACCCTGGACGAAAAACGCGTTGCTGCGGCCGGGCAGGGTGCCGATCTGTGGGAACAGGTTCGGGCTGCACGCCATCGGGCCACCCCAGGCCAGGTCGATCTTCACGTCCTTGAGGTACGGAAAGATCTTGAGCATCAGGCGCCGGTTCCAGCCCTTCAGATCCTGGGGGATGTGCTCCACCAACGGCGTCGCGGCACCGAACAGCAGGCGGTTTTCGTTGGTGACGCGGTAGTAGTCGATCACCGGGCGAATGTCACTGTAGGCACCGCGAATCGGGCTGATGCGCTGGATCAGTTCGTCCGACAACGGCTCGGTCATCATCTGGAAGGCGTAGGTGTTGATGGTCGAGCGATGCAGCTCCGGTTCCAGCTTGTTGAGGAAACTGTCACAGGCCCAGAGCAACTTGCTGGCCCTGACCGAACCACGCCCGGTACGCACGGTGATGCGCTCGCCATAACTGACCTCCAGGGCCGGGCTGTTCTCGAAAATCCGCACGCCGTGGCTGACCAGGGCCTTGGCTTCACCCAGTAACAGGTTCAGTGAGTGCACATGCCCGCCGCCCATGTGCAGCAACGCGCTGCCGTAGGCCTTGGAACCGATGATCTGCTGCACGTCGGAGCCGCCGAGAAAGCGGATCTCGTGTTTGCTGTTGACTGACTTGAAGTCTTTTTCCCAGGCCCGCAGGGTTTTCTCCTGGCGCGCGTTGAAGCCCATGTAGCCGTAGCCGTGGCAGAAGTCGGCATCGATGGCGTACTTGGCGATACGGTCCTTGATGATGTCGGCACCCAGGTCGCTGATCTCGAAGATCTGGCGCAGGCCGTCTTCACCCACATCCTGCTTGATCTTTTCCAGGTCATGACCGATACCGGCCATGATCTGCCCGCCATTGCGCCCGGTGCCACCGAACCCCAGGTAACGCGCCTCCAGCACCACGATGTTGGTGATGCCTTTTTCGGCGAGCTCCAGCGCGGTATTGATGCCGGAGAAACCGCCGCCAATGACCACAACATCGGCTTCCACGTCCTGTTCCAGGGTGGGGAAGCTGAGGTTGTATTTCTTGGTGGCCGTGTAATAGGTGGGCGTTTCGATATTGATCATGACGCAACCTGACAAAGTGAAAGGAAACTCCGTTGCAACGCCTACGCAAGGCATTGCAGGGGATGGCCCTATTAAGAGCCCGGATGGGGGCACCTGTCTTGATCATCCGTGCCGGGGTATTTGACCGAGCGCGTCATGGAGCCGAAACCTGCCCATGAAAAGTACAATTTTGAATCTGGAAGGTGCATTTTTCATCCGCCTGTGATTGCCCATACTGGACCGGCCTTAATCACTGATCCCGCTGTTTGTGCAACCTCAGGTTGCCGGGCAGAGGCGGGATCGGCAGATGCCAATAATAAAAGAGCCTGTCCATGAAAAAGCCAAACCCGCTGCTCGAAGACCTCAAGCCCATCCTGCCGGTCATTGCCGCCAACGCCTTCCAGGCGGAGAAAGACCGTAGCGTGCCTGCCGAGAATATAGCCTTGCTCAAAAGCATCGGCATGCACCGGGCCTTCCAACCGAAACCCTACGGTGGCATGGAGATTTCCCTGCCGCAGTTTGCCGATTGCATCGCGCTGCTGGCCGGTGCCTGCGCCAGCACGGCCTGGGCCATGAGCCTGTTGTGCACCCACAGCCATCAGTTGGCAATGTTCCCGGCCAAGGCCCAGCAGGAAATCTGGGGCGATGATCCCGATGCCACCGCCAGCAGCAGCATCGCGCCGTTTGGCCGCACCGAGGAAGTCGAGGGCGGTGTGATGTTCAGCGGTGAAATGGGCTGGAGCAGCGGCTGCGATCTTGCCGAATGGGCGATCGTGGGGTTTCGCCGGAAAAACGCCGAAGGTGCCCAGGACTATTGCTTTGCGGTGCTGCCGCGCAGCGACTATGCGATTCGCGATGACTGGTTCGCGGTGGGCATGCGCGGCAGTGGCAGCAAGACGTTGATCATCGACAACGCTTTCGTGCCAGAACACCGGATCCAGAAAGCCAAGGACATGATGGAGGGCAAGTCCGGCGGATTCGGCCTGTACCCCGACAGCAAGATTTTCTACTCGCCATACCGACCCTACTTCGCCAGTGGTTTCTCCACGGTCAGCCTGGGCGTGGCCGAACGCATGCTGGAGGTCTTTCGCGAGAAAACCCGCAACCGCGTGCGGGCCTACACCGGTGCGGCAGTCGGTGCCGCTACCCCGGCGTTGATGCGCCTGGCCGAGTCGACCCATCAGGTGGCCGCGGCCCGTGCCTTTCTGGAGAAAACCTGGCAGGAACACGCCGAATACGGCGAGCGCCACGAATACCCCAGCCGGGAAACCCTGGCGTTCTGGCGGACCAACCAGGGCTACGCCACCAAGATGTGCATCCAGGCCGTCGATCGCTTGATGGAGGCGGCCGGCGGCGGCGCCTGGTTCGAAAGCAATGAGTTGCAACGGCTGTTCCGCGACGCCCACCTGACCGGCGCCCATGCCTATACCGACTACGACGTCTGCGCGCAGATTCTCGGTCGTGAGCTGATGGGCCTTGAGCCTGATCCTTCCATGGTTTGACCGCCTGTTCGCTGAATCCTAGAACAATAATCGAGGCCGTCGCTCGGGACGGCCGGGAGTCTTGCATGTCCAGTCTTTGTGATACCGCTTTCGATACCCGCGCGTTCCGCCGGGCCCTGGGTAACTTCGCCACCGGCGTGACCGTGGTCACCGCTGCCACTGAAGATGGCCGCAAGGTCGGTGTGACGGCCAACAGTTTCAACTCGGTGTCCCTGGACCCGCCATTGATTCTGTGGAGCATCGACAAGCGTTCGAGCAGCCATGGCGTGTTCGAAGCCGCCAGCCACTTTGCGGTGAACGTGCTGGCCGCCGACCAGATCGACCTGTCGAACAACTTCGCACGACCCAAGGAGGATCGCTTCGCTGAAATCGAATTCGAGACCGGCGAAGGCGGTGCCCCGGTGTTTGTCGATTGCTCGGCGCGTTTTCACTGTGAAAAATTCCAGCAGGTCGATGGCGGCGATCACTGGATCATGATCGGCAAGGTGGTGGCGTTTGATGATTTTGGCCGCTCTCCATTGCTCTATCACCAGGGCGCCTATTCGATGGTGCTGCCCCACACGCGCATGACCAAACGGGAAGAGGGCCAGTCACCCAGCAGTCACTTCCAGGGGCGCTTGAGCCACAACCTGTATTACCTGATGACCCAGGCACTGCGGGCCTATCAGGCCAGCTACCAGCCGCGTCAGTTGTCCACCGGCTTGCGCACCAGTGAGGCGCGGATGTTGATGGTGCTGGAGAACGACGCCGGGCTGAATCTGTGCGACCTGCAGCGGGAAGTGGCGATGCCGGCGCGCGAGATCGAAGAAGCCGTGGCCAACCTCAAGCGCAAGGGCCTGGTGAGTGATGAAGGCGAGCGGGTACGCCTGACTGCCAAGGGTATCGATGAGACCGAAGGGCTCTGGGCGATTGCCAAGGAGCAGCAGGACAAGGTATTCGACCAGTTCAGCGAAGAACAGGTCGAGCACTTCAAGCAGGTGCTCAAGGGCGTGATCAAGGGCGCTTGAGCTCGCATCGATACCTTCCCTTGCTCCCGCTGGGCTCTGTAGGAGCTGGCGAAGCCTGCGATCTTTTGATCTTGATCTTGATCTTTTCGCTCTCGACTCAATTGTCTGGGACAAGATCGCAGCCTCGTTGCACTCGACAGCTCCTACACAGCGCTCGCTTTTACACCGCGTCCACACCGCTCATGCAAGCTTCCTTGTCACAGGGCCATCGCTTGATCCAGATTCTGTGAACGGATAGTCCGGCATGGGTTGGAAGCTGTTAAGATTTAGTTAACTCATTAACTAAATCCTTCTCGCGAACATACTCATGCCCAAGCTGCGCCAATCCTTGACCCTGACCCTGCTCCAGGCCCGTGAAGCGGCCATGGGGTTTTTCCGGCCTTCCCTCAATCAACATGGCTTGACCGAGCAGCAATGGCGGGTCATCCGTATCCTTAGCCAGCACGACGAGCTGGAGATCAATCGCCTGGCCGAACTGGCCTGCATCCTCAAGCCCAGCATGACCGGCGTGTTGGTACGCATGGAAGCGGCGGGCATGGTGGTGCGGCGCAAGGCTGAACAGGATCAGCGGCGAGTGCTGGTACGCCTGGCGCCGCAAGGGCAGGCGAGTTTCGATTCGATGAGCCAGAGCATGGAAGAGAACTACCAGCGTCTGCAGGACAAGTTGGGGGAGGAAAAATTGCAGACGTTGCTAGGGTTGCTCAATGACCTGAAGGCGATCAGGCGCTGAGACCCCGGGCCGGTTGTTTTCTGTGGGAGCAAGGCTTGCCCGCGATGAAGACGCTGCGGTCTTTCAGAGACCGAGGTGCCTGTTTCGCGAGCAAGCTTTGCTCCCACAGATCCCCTTGCCACAAGGTATTTGATACCGATCAGTACACCCCGCCAGCCGCAGGTTTTGGCGTGTCTTTGAACGTTGCCGCCAGCGTCTGCAAGCCCCGCATCAACACCGTGGTATCCACGCCCACCGCGACAAACGCCGCGCCGAGTTCGATATAGCGCCGGGCCAGTTTTTCATCGGCGCTGAGAATCCCGGCTGCCTTGCCGGCCTGGCGGATGCGGGCGATGGCGTCTTCGATGGCCGCTTGCACATCCGGGTGGCCGGGATTGCCGCGAAAACCCATGGACGCGCTCAGGTCCGCCGGGCCGATAAAGACCCCATCCACACCTTCCACTGCCGCAATGGCATCCAGGTTGGCCACGCCTTCGCGGCTCTCGATCTGGACCAACAGGCATATCTGTTCATCGGCCTTGTCGAGGTAACCGGGGATGCTGTTCCAGCGTGACGCCCGGGCCAGTGCGCTGCCAACGCCGCGTACACCATGGGGCGGGTAGTGGATGGCGCGCACCAGTTCGCGCGCCTGGTCGGCGCTTTCCACCATCGGCACCAGCAGGGTTTGCACGCCAATATCGAGCACTTGCTTGATCAGCGCCGTGTCACCGATCACCGGGCGTATCACCGGTTGGCTGGGGTAGGGGGCCACGGCCTGGAGTTGGCCGAGCAAGGTGCGCAAGTCGTTGGGCGCGTGTTCACCGTCGATCAGCAGCCAGTCGAAGCCGGCGTTGGCCGCCAGTTCCGCACAGTAGGCATCGGCCAACCCCAGCCACAGGCCGATCTGCGCCTCGCCGATGCGCAGGCGTTGCTTGAAGGTATTGATGGGCATGTCCATGAAACGGTCTCCGATCAGACGAAACGGCAGGCGATGGAACCGAGCATGTCGTAGTCGACATGAAAGGTATCGCCGGGGTTGGCTGCCACGGGGCGGGTGAAGGAACCACCGAGGATGATCTGTCCCGGTTGCAGGGTGACGTCATAGGCCGCCAGCTTGTTCGCCAGCCAGGCCACGCCTTTGGCCGGGTGATTGAGCACCGCCGCCGAGACGCCGGATTCTTCGATCACACCGTTGCGGTAGAGCACCGCCGGCACCTTGCGCAGGTCGATCTCGGTCGGGCGTACGGCGCGACCGCCCATGACCACGCCGGCATTGGCGGCGTTGTCGGAGATGGTGTCGAACACCTTGCGGGTCGCTTTGGTCTGCGGATCGATCTGCTGGATGCGCGCATCGATGATTTCCAACGCCGGGATCACCCATTCGGTGGCGTCGAGCACGTCGAACACCGTCACGTTCGGGCCCTTCAACGGCTTGCCGAGAATGAACGCCAGCTCCACTTCCACCCGCGGCACGATGAAACGCTCGAACGGGATGTCGGTGCCTTCGTCGAAGAACATGTCGTCCAGCAGCGCGCCGTAGTCCGGCTCGGTGATGTTCGACGACACCTGCATGGCCCGGGAGGTCAGGCCAATCTTGTGGCCGACCAGCTTGCGGCCGTCCTTGATTTTCTGCGCGACCCAGGCGCGCTGGATGGCGTAGGCATCCTCGATGGTGATGTCCGGGTGATCGAGGGAAAACTGCCGCACCTGCTCGCGGGAGCGTTCGGCATGGTCGAGGCGGGCGGCGGCTTGCTGGATGAGGTTCTGGTCAAGCATGGCAAGGGTCTCTTATTGAGGGTTGACGATGGCGGCCCGGGTGCGCAGCACCAGCAAGCCGCCAAGGGCGATGAGCAGGGCCAGCACATACAAGGCGAGGCTGGCGCTCTGGGTGGTGTCGCGCATCCAGCCGATCAGGTAGGGCGCGAAGAATGAGGCGATGCTGCCGAAGGAGCTGATCAGCGCGATACCGGCGGCCTGGGTGCCGTTGGACAGGAAGGCTGGCGGCAGTTGCCAGAACATCGGCAACGCCGCGCTGGCGCCCATGCCGGCGACGATCAGGCCGCTGAGCACCAGGGTCGGATTGCCGGGTGAGAGCCCGGTGACCGCAATGCCCAGCGCGGCCATCAACAGCGGTACGCACAGGTGCCAGCGACGTTCGCGATGGCGGTCGGAGGAACGCCCGCAGCCGATCATGAAGAAACAGCCGGCCAGGTACGGCACCGCGCTGAGCAGCCCGACCTTGCCGTCGCTGCCGATGCCGGCGCCGTGGATCAGGGTGGGCATCCAGAAGGCCAGGGTGTTCACCGCCAGCATCACGGCGAAGTACACCGCCACCAACAACCAGACCTGCGGATTGTTGAGGATCGCCGAAAACGAGGTGATGGATTTGCGCTGTTCTTCAAGGCTCAGTTGTTCGCGCAGCTGCTGCTTGGCGTGTGGTGTGAGCCACCTGACCGTCTCGAAATTGTCCGGCAGGCACTTGAGCACAACAAGGCCGAGCAGGATCACCGGCAGTCCTTCGATGACGAACATCCACTGCCAGCCGCGCAAACCGCCAACATCATGGAAGTGCTCGAGAATGCCACCGGACAAAGGCCCGCCAATCACTCCGGCCATCGGCACGGCGATGGCGAACAACGCGGTCACTTGGGCCCGGCGGCGGGCCGGATACCAACGGTTGAGAAAGACCAGGATGCCAGGAAAGAAACCGGCCTCGGCCACGCCCAGCAGAAAGCGCAACACGTAGAAACCGGCGGCGCTGTCGATAAGGAACATGCCGGTGGACAAGGCGCCCCAGACCACCATCAGCGTGGCGATCCAGCGCCGCGGACCGACCCGGTCCAGGGCCATGTTGCTGGGCACCCCAAACAGCGCATAGGCGATGAAAAACAGCCCTGCGCCGAAGCCGTAGACCGTGTCGCTGAACTGCAGGTCGGCGCTCATCTGCATCTTCGCGAAGCCGATGTTGATGCGATCCAGGTGGGCAAAGAGGTAACAGACCAGCAGCAGCGGCATCAGCCGCCAGGTGATGGTGGCATGGGTGCGGTCGTGCGCGACGGTGCCGGCAGTGTCGGCGGTATTGGCTGTGCTCATGATCTTGTACTTTTTGTCAGAGGGGCCGATGGGGAACGCGAGGCGGGCTGATTCAGCTGGCCTGGCCCTTGAGGAACGCGTGGACGTTATTGGCCTTGAAGTTGAGCTGTTCGTGCAGCTCGATCATCTCGAATGACAGGGCCAGCAGGCGTTGGGCCTGGAGCTCGGCGAAGTGCGCGGTGATCACCTCGAAGAGTTTTTCCGCGACTTTCTGGCGGGTGGCCAGGTCGCGGCCGTGGCCGACTTTCAAGGTCATGTGTACGAAGGCGTAGTCGTGCTTGCCGTCGGCCATGCGCCAGGTGTCCAGGCGCACGCCGCGGCTGCGGATGCCGCCCAGGGGGAACACGCCGCTGTCGCCCAGCAAGGCGTGGACCTTTTCAAACAGGCCGGGCAGGTCGGCTTGTTGTTCGATGTTGTCGGTGTATTCAGCGATGAAATGGGGCATGGGGCCTCCTGCGTCGGCAGCTTTGAGTGGCAAGCTGCAAGCGACAAGTTGAACGCGATCAGCTTGCAGCTTGTGGCTTGCGGCTTGTAGCTGCTATTCAGACTGGAAAAATGGCGTTGATCTGGCCGGTGCCGGAGCTGCCGAAAGGCTCGGTGATGATTTCGGCAGGCTTGTCGTAGTCCGGCCCGCCGAGCAACCCCAGCAGCATCGCCGTGTCATGCATCTTGCCTTCGCCGAAGCAGTGTTCGGCGTAGTCCGGGAGCATGGCGCAGAACTCTTTCCAGCGGCCCTGGCGCCACATTTCGACGACGTGCAGGTCGACCTGCTTGTCGAACTCCCGCGTCCAGTTGTGGATGTTGGCTTCGGCGTTGCGATCGTCGGAGAAACGGTGCGACAGCGAGCCGGACGCGAGCACCAGCACCTTGCGGTCGCTTTTTTCGATGGCCCGGCGCACGGCGGCGCCGAAGGTGAAGCTGTCTTGCAGGCGGTGCCAGGCGCACCAGGCGGCAATCGACACGACGTTGAATTTCTGTTCCTGAGGGACGTCCATGTGCATGTAGCGCATGGGCACCAGGGTGCCGTATTCCAGCTCGAGACTCGGGATGTTGTGGGCCAGGGTGCGCACGTCGGCGGCATTGGCCTCGGCGGCAATCAACTCACCCAGTTCCGGGGCGCCTGAGTATTCGTACTCCATGTTCTTGATGAAGTGCGGCAGCTCGTTGCTGGTGTAGATGCCCTTGAAGTGCGCGCCGCTGTTGACGTGATAGGCGCTGTTGACCAGCCAGTGCACGTCGAACACCACGGCGGTATCGGCCCCCAGTTCCCGGGCGCGGCGACCGATCTCCTTGTGGCCGGCAATTGCGGCGGCGCGGCAACCGTGGTGCTTGCCGGGCAGCTCCGACAGGTACATCGAGGGAACGTGGCAGATTTTCGCAGCCAGGACGACTTCGCCCATGATGATTCTCCTGAAAAATTGTTCTTGTTGAATCTTTGTTGTGGGAGCAAAGCTTGCTCGCGATGCAGGCGACTCGATTTCTGAAAGACCGCATCGCCTTCATCGCGGGCAAGCCTTGCTCCCACAGGAACAGGGATAAATCCCCTCGCCACAGGGTCCATCACTTACCTTGGGTCATACACCCCAGCGCGGTATGTGATGACTGCCCATGGAGATGCAAACGTTCTTGATCTCGGCAAACACTTCAAAGCTGTACTGTCCGCCTTCGCGGCCGGTTCCGGAACCCTTCACGCCGCCGAAAGGCTGGCGCAGGTCGCGCACGTTCTGGCTGTTGATGAACACCATGCCGGCCTCGATGCCATGGGCCAGGCGATGGGCCTTGCCGATGTCCTGGGTCCAGATGTACGAGGCCAGGCCGTATTCGGTGTCGTTGGCCAGTTGCAGGGCTTGGGCCTCGTCCTTGAACGGGATCAGGCACACCACCGGGCCGAAGATTTCTTCCTGGGCGATGCGCATGTTGTTGTTCACGTCGGCGAACACCGTCGGCTGGATGAACTGGCCGCGGCTCAAGTGCGCCGGCAAATTGGCCGGACGCTCCAGGCCGCCGGCCAGGAGGGTGGCGCCTTCTTCGAGGCCGATCTTGATGTAGCCGGTGACCTTGTCGTAGTGGGCCTGGGTGATCATCGAGCCGACCTGGGTCTTCGGGTCCTGCGGATCACCGACGATCAGGCGCTTGGCGCGGGCGGCGAACTCGGCCACGAACTGCGGGTAGACGCTTTCCTGGATGAAGATCCGGCTGCCGGCGGTGCAGCGTTCGCCATTGAGGGAAAAAATCGTGAACAGCGCGGCGTCGAGGGCGCGTTCGAGGTCGGCGTCTTCGAAAATCAGCACCGGTGACTTGCCGCCGAGTTCCATCGAGTACTTCTTCAACCCGGCGGTCTGCATGATTTTCTTGCCGGTGGCGGTGCCGCCGGTGAAGGAGATCGCCCGCACATCCGGGTGGCGCACCAGCGCATCGCCGGCGGTTGCGCCGTAACCCTGGATCACGTTCAACACGCCATTGGGCAGGCCAGCCTCGACCGCCAGGCGACCCAGTTCGTTGGCGGTCAGCGGCGACAGCTCGGACATCTTCAGCACGGCCGTGTTGCCCAGGGCCAGGCACGGCGCGGTCTTCCAGGTCGCGGTCATGAACGGTACGTTCCAGGGCGATACCAGCGCGCAGACACCCACCGGTTGGTACAGGGTGTAGTTGAGCATCTGATCATCGACCGGATAGGTGTGACCGTCCATCCGCGTGCAGACTTCGGCAAAGAAATCGAAGTTGTGGGAGGCACGGGGGATCAGCACGTTCTTGGTCTGGTGGATCGGCAAGCCCGTGTCGAGGGTCTCCAGTTCGGCCAGTTTCGGAACGTTCTGCTCGATCAGTTCACCGAGCTTGCGCATCAGTCGGGCGCGTTCCTTGGCGGGCGTATTGGCCCACTTCGGGAAGGCCTCCTTGGCCGCAGCCACGGCTTGGGCGACTTCCTCGGCACCGCCGCTGGCGACTTCACCGATGGCCTCGCCGGTGGCCGGGTTGTAGTTGACGAAGACGTCTTTGCTTTCGACCTCACGGCCGTTGATCCAGTGTTTGATCATGCTGCTCAAGCCTCTTTACGGGATGCGAAGAACTCGGCTTCGCTGACAATTCGATTGACCAGACGGCCGACGCCTTCCACTTCGACTACCACTTCATCGCCGGGCACCACGTCCGCCAGGCCTTCCGGCGTGCCGGTGGCGATCATGTCGCCGGGTTGCAAGGTCATGAAGCTGGACAGGTATTCGATCAGGTACGGGATATCGAAAATCATGTCCTTGGTGCTGCCTTCCTGGCGCAGTTCGCCATTGATCCAGGTGCGCAGCGTCAGGTTGCTCGGATCCGGTACATCGGCCACATCGACGATCCATGGGCCGACGGGGGTGGTGGCATCGCGGTTCTTCACCCGCAGGTTGGGGCGGTAGTAGTTTTCCAGGTAATCGCGGATCGCGTAGTCGTTGCACACGGTGTAGCCGGCCAGGTATTGCAACGCATCCTCGCGCTTGACGTTGCGCGCCGCTTTGCCGATGACCGCCACGAGCTCGCACTCGTAGTGCATGTAGGCGACGTTGTCGGGACGCCAGGTCGCCTGGTTGTGGCCGGTGTAGGTGCCGGGGGACTTGATGAATGCCAGGGGTTCGGTCGGCGGCTTGAACGCCAACTCGGCGGCGTGATCGGCATAGTTCAGGCCCAGGGCGAACATGCTGCCGGTGGCCGGTGGCAGCCACTGGACCTGGTCCTCGGCCAGCAGGCGGCCGTCGGCCAGGCGCACGGCGTTGTGAGCTTCAACGGTGACGGCCTGATCCTGGCCTTCAAAACGAATGCGCGCGTGTTTCATGAATCTGCTCCTGTTTCCTCGGCCACGATGGTATTGACCAGACGGCCCAGGCCACTGATGTCCACTTCGACACGGTCACCGGGCAGCACGTCGACCCGGCCCTCAGGCGTGCCGGTGATCAGCACGTCGCCGGCATGCAGGGTCATGAACTCGCTGATCTCGGCGATCAGTTGGGGAATGTTGCGAACGAAGTTGGCAGTGCTGTTCTGCTGGCGAACCTCGCCGTTGACGTACAGCGTGATCGCCAGGCTGTGAGGGTCGGCCACCTGAGTGGTGGGCACCAGTTCCGGGCCGATGGCGCAGAAGCCGTCCCGGCACTTGGCCTTGACGGCGGGGCGGTAATAGCTGTCTTCCGGGAGGCTGAATTCATTGACGATGGTGTAGCCGGCCACGTAGTCCAGGGCTTCGGCGGCGCTGACGCGACTGGCTGACTTGCCCATGACCACGCCAAGGGCCGGTCCTGGTTGCAGCCTTTCGCCATGACCAGGATGAACCACCTCGGCACCGTGCCAGTTGCGGGTATTGGGGGTCTTGATGAACAGCACGGGCTTGAGCGGCGGCTTCTGGTAGGGCGGTTGCTCGAACTCGGCGAGGCGCTGTTTCAGCAGCCCCTGGTAGTTCAGCGCGACCCCGAACAGGGTGCCGGTCGCGACGTCATGCAGGGCACGGCTCATGCTTGTCTCCTGGCGATGCAGAGGGGTGAGGGCTCTGCGGTTATTGTTAATGTATTAACAGTTATAATTAAGATGTTAACTATCGTCAAGCGTGACAGAATGAGCGGGCACTGGTTGCCTTGCCGGATTCGGTGCAGGATGGGTGCGGCAGGTGCCTGGACCAGAATAAGAAAACGAGTACTGCGTGATGACTGACCGTCAGCCGATCCCCAACATCAACATTGGTCAGGTGTACGACCAGCGCTACAGCGACGCCGAAGTGCATTACGACCGACTCGCCAACCTGGCGGATTTTTTCGGTCGCAACATGCCGGTTCATCGCCACGACCGGTTCTTCCAGGTGCACTACGTCAAGAGCGGCACCGTGCGCGTGTATCTCGATGACCAGCAGTACGTCGAATCCGGTCCGATGTTCTTCCTCACACCGCCGACCATTCCCCATTCCTTCGTGACCGAGGCTGACAGTGACGGGCATGTGCTGACGGTGCGCCAGCAATTGGTGTGGCAGTTGATCGACGCCGACCCCAGCCTGGCGCCGGCGGGCGTGCAAATGCCGGCGGCCTGCGTAGCGCTGGCGCAACTGGGGCCCGGGCAGGCGGGGGAGGTGCGGCGCTTGGAGTACCTGTTCGAGGAGTTGAGCGAGGAGGTGACGGCCGGGCGGCCGGGGCGCAGCGCCGCATTGGACGCTTTGACGCGGCTGATCATGATCAGCCTGCTACGGTTGTGTTCCAACTCCCTGGAGGCCAGGCCGGCCCGGCATGAAGACCTGAAGATATTTCACCGCTTCAACGAGTTGATCGAGGCCCACTACCTGCAGCATTGGCCGTTGTCGCGCTACGCCGAAGGCATCGGCGTGACCGAGGCGCGCCTCAATGACGTGTGCCGACGCATCGCCGACCTGCCTTCCAAGCGCCTGATCATGGAGCGGTTGATGCAGGAGGCCAAGCGCCTGTTGTTGTTCACCGGCAGCTCGGCCAATGAAATCTGCTACCAGCTCGGGTTCAAGGACCCGGCGTATTTCAGTCGGTTTTTTCAGCGCTACGCCCAGCTCACGCCGGGGGAGTATCGCCAGCGGCAGTCCGGGTTGCGCTGAATAGTGGCGAGAGGAATTTCTGTGGGAGCAAAGCTTGCTCGCGATGGAGGCGCCTCAATTTCTGAAAGACCGCATCGCCAGTATTCGCGAGCAAGCTTTGCTCCCACAGAATCCTCTTCCACAGTGACATAGCGCGGCCATGCTTCTTGCAGCAGCCTGGCGGCCCAACTAAGCTGCCGGCTCGTCCATTCAAACAGTCCGAACATGGCCAACCCCAGACCCTCATTGACCCTGACGCTGTTGCAAGCCCGCGAAGCGGCGATGGCTTTTTTTCGACCGGCGCTGAACCAGCATGACCTCACGGAACAGCAATGGCGGGTGATCCGTATCCTGCATCAGCAAGGGGAGCTGGAAAGCCATCAGCTCGCTCACCAGGCGTGCATCCTCAAGCCGAGCATGACCGGTGTGCTCAGTCGCCTGGAGCGTGACGGCTTGGTGCGGCGGCAGAAGTCCAGCCAGGATCAACGACGGGTCTTTGTCGGGCTGACCGAGCGCGGCCAGCAGTGCTTCGTGTCCATGAGCGAGGGCATGGAAAGCAACTATCGACGGATCGAAGAGCAGTTCGGCGAGGAAAAGATGCAGCAGCTGCTCGCGTTGCTCAATGAGCTGAAGAACATCAAGCCCTGAGCCGTCCTGTCAGGCACCCGCAGCGAGGATGCGCTGTAGGAGCTGACGAGCGAAGCGAGGCTGCGATCTTTGCACTGCTCATTGAGTCGAAAGTTCAAGATCAAAAGATCGCAGGCTTCGCCAGCTCCTACAGAGTCGAGCGAGAGTAAGCGCCATCGCCACAAAAGCGCTTCACACCGCGCTGCGTTCACGCAACTCCTGCAACCGATCAGCCCCGCCCTCGGCCACGCGATTCTCGAGCAAACGATCGGAACCACCTTCGGCCACACGGTTCTCGAGCAACCGATCGGAGCCGCCCTCGGCCACGCGATTCTCGAGCAACCGATCGGAACCACCTTCGGCCACGCGATTCTCGAGCAACCGATCGGAGCCGCCCTCGGCCACACGGTTCTCGAGCAACCGATCGGAGCCGCCCTCGGCCACACGGTTCTCGAGCAACCGATCGGAACCACCTTCGGCCACACGATTTTCCAGCAAACGATCAGACCCGCCTTCAGCCAACTGTTGCACCTGGTTGTGAATCGATGCACTGGCTGCGGTGGCCGAGGCGACATTGGCCAGGCCGACACCGCCAACCAATGTCAGGGCGATAGCCAGGGACGATACTTTCGAGAAATTGAACATGGTGATTCTCCTTGCGCTTGATTGAGTGGGTCCGTGGCAGCGAGTGTGTTGCTGTCCGGTGATCACAGTTAAACGCGCGGATGTATCGACGATGTGTGCCAGGAGAGGGCGAAATACATTGTTTCGTATCAGTCCGCATTTCAGATACAGACCGATACAAAACCGTTGAGACGTGGCGAGGCTGGGGCGATGGCTGGCTGCTCAAGAGGTGAAAAATCGCGAATTGCCTGGTCGATAATCGCACGCTTTGCGGTGTATACCCGGCTGGGTTATTGACCAAACTAACCGGGTGGTACATTTTATCGGCAACCCGTCTTGCCCAACGAGGCCAAGACCATAATAAAAACAGAGGAATACTCCATGCCTACTCGTCTGCGAGCGCCACACGCCTTTCCCTCGATCCGTTGTTCCGATCCGAAAGCATCTTCCAGCCTCTCAGGTTCGATTCGCTAGCGGCCCACGCTGTTTGCGGTCTTATCGCGCCAATGGGATGTCGGCGCTCGACAAGCCTCGGAGTTCTTCAAGATGACAAAAATCGTCGATCTGTATTTCAAGCTGCTCAAGCTACTGATTGTGTTGTGCATGGTCGCGATGATCGTGCTGGTGTTCGGCAATGTGGTGCTGCGTTATGCCTTCAACTCTGGCATCAGTGTGTCGGAGGAGCTGTCGCGCTGGTTCTTCGTCTGGATGATTTTTCTCGGTGCCCTGGTGGCGCTCAAGGACCGTGCTCACCTGGGCATGGACAGCCTGGTCAAGCGCTTGCCGCCGGCTGGTAAGCGTATCTGCCTGGTCATCAGTCATCTTTTGATGTTGTACATCTGCTGGCTGATTTTCAGTGGCAGTTGGCAACAGGCCGCGATCAACCTGAATGTCGTTGCCCCGGCGTCAGGATTGTCCATGGCGCTGTTTTATGGTGCCGGCCTAGTGTTTGGCGCCAGTGCCGCAGCGATCCTGCTCTACGAGCTCTACCTGGCGCTGTTCGGCAAGCTGGGGGATGACGAGTTGGTGATGGTCAAGGACAACGACGCCGAGCTGATCACCCCTAACTCCATCACCCCTGACCCCATCAAGAGTACTCGCCCATGACGCTGGTTATTTTCCTCGGGTCCTTGATTGGCAGCATGGCACTGGGCATGCCCATCGCGTTTGCCTTGCTGGTGGTCAGTGTGGCGTTGATGTTCTACCTGGATCTGTTCGACGCGCAAATCATTGCCCAGAATCTGCTCAACGGTGCGGACAGCTTCCCACTGATGGCCGTGCCGTTTTTCATGCTGGCCGGCGAGATCATGAATGTCGGCGGCTTGTCCAAACGCATCGTCAACATTGCCATGGCGCTGGTGGGGCACAAGCGCGGTGGTCTTGGTTACGTGGCGATCATCGCGTCCTGCCTGCTGGCGTCGCTCTCCGGTTCGGCCGTGGCCGATGCGGCGGCACTGGCGGCGTTGCTGGTGCCGATGATGGTGCTGGCCGGGCACAACCGGGCGCGCTCGGCGGGTTTGATTGCCGCCGGTGGCATTATCGCGCCGATCATTCCGCCGAGCATTGGCTTCATTGTCTTTGGCGTGGCGTCCGGTGTGTCGATTTCCAAGTTGTTCCTGGCCGGCATCGTGCCGGGGATCATGCTCGGAGCGGCGCTCGCCATTGCCTGGTGGTTCGTCTCCCGCAGCGAGAATGTCGAGACGCCACCCAAGCAATCCCGTGCCGAGGTTCTGCGGGCATTGGTCGAGGGCAGCTGGGCCATGGGCTTGCCGATCATCATTATTTTCGGCCTCAAGTTCGGCATTTTTACCCCGACGGAAGCGGCGGTGGTGGCGGCGGTCTATTCGCTATTCGTCTCCCTGGTGATCTACCGGGAAATGAAAGTCAGCCAGTTGTACGAGGTGATCCTGTCCTCGGCCAAGACCACCTCGGTGGTGATGCTGCTGGTCGCCGCCGCCATGGTTTCTTCCTGGCTGGTGACCATTGCCGACTTGCCGGGCCAATTGGCGGCGGTGCTCGAGCCATTCATGGATAGCCCGACCCTGCTGTTGGTAGTGATCATGCTGATGATCATCCTGGTCGGTACGGTCATGGACATGACGCCAAGCATCCTCATCCTCACACCGGTGCTGATGCCTGCGATCACCCAGGCGGGCATCGACCCGGTCTACTTTGGCGTGTTGTTCCTGATCAACACCGCCATCGGCTTGATCACCCCGCCCGTGGGCACTGTGCTCAACGTGGTGAGCGGGGTTTCCAAGCTCAATATCGAAGAAATCGTTCGTGGCGTGTGGCCGTTCCTGCTTGCGCAACTGGCGGTGCTGATCCTGCTGGTCCTGTTTCCGCAACTGGTCCTTGGACCCCTGAAATTCTTCACCGGTTAATGCCGGTGCAAGCCGTAGTAGCTCGACTTAAAAACAATAATGATCGGAGAGTGACATGGGACAACTGATGAAAACCCTGTTGGCCGGGGCGTGCGCAACGGGACTGCTGCTGGGTAGCGTGGTCAGTCACGCAGATGAAATTCGCGAGCGCACCCTGCGATTCGCGTTCCAGAACGTCAAGGAGCATCCACAAGGGCAGGGTGCGCAGAAGTTCGCCGACCTGCTCAGCGAAAAGAGCGGTGGCAAGATCAAGGTCCGCCTGTTCCCCGGCGGTACCCTAGGCGGCGACGTGCAAACGGTGTCGGCGTTGCAGGGCGGTACGCTGGACATCACCGTGCTCAACTCCGGCATCCTGGCCGCCCAGGCACCGGATTATGCCATGCTCGATTTCCCGTTCCTGTTCAACAACGTCGAGGAAGCCCATGCGGTCATCGATGGGCCGGTCGGGCAGAAACTGGCCGCGCAACTGGACAGCAAAGGGCTGGTCGGGCTGGGTTATTGGGACCTGGGTTTCCGTAACCTGACCAACAGCAAGCACCCGGTGGCCAAGCTTGAGGACATGCAGGGCTTGAAGATTCGCGTCATCCAGTCGCCGATCTACCTGGAGACCTTCTCCGCCCTGGGCGCCAACCCGGTGCCGATGGCGTTCCCCGAGGTCTACACGGGTCTTGAGCAGCACACCATTGACGGACAGGAAAACCCGTTCACCGTGATCGAGGGCAACAAGTTCTACGAGGTGCAGAAGTATCTCTCCGTCACGGGCCACATCTTCAACCCGCAGTCGTTGATCATCAGCCAGAAAACCTGGAACCGCCTCAACGACGACGAAAAGGCAATGATTCGCGCGGCTGCGGCCGAAGCGCAAACATTCCAGCGTGAAGTCACCGCGGCGGGCATGGACAAGGCCAAGGTGACGCTGGCTGGCGCGATGACCGTGAATGAAATCACCCCAGCCGAGAAAGATCGCTTTCGCGAGCGCGTGCAACCGGTAATCGACAAGTTCGCCAAATCCCTGGATGGCGAGCTGGTGAAGACGATGTACGACGAAATCGCCAAGGTGCGGGCGGCGCAGTGAGGCGGATAGGTCAGTCCTGAACAGACCCAACCCGTGTGGGAGCGAGCTTGCTCGCGATAGCGGTGTGTCAGTCAACATCAATGCGGCTGACTTGACGCTATCGCGAGCAAGCTCGCTCCCACAGGGTTTTTTGTTTTTTCAGTGAACGGTTATTGGGCGGCCGGGACGGCCAACCACTGCCCAATCACTTTCTGGTAGCTGCCATTGGCCTTGCTCAGGTGCAGCCACTGATCGACGTACATCTTCCAGGTGGCGTCATCCCGAGGCAGCAGGTAGGCCTTCTCGCCATATTGCAGGTAGCGGGTCGGGTTGACCGCGCACAGGCCGGGCTTGAGTTTTTGCTGGTAGAGCGCTTCTGACGCGTCGGTAATCATCACATCGGCTTTCTTGTCCAGCAGTTGCTGGAAGATGGTCACGTTGTCGTGGAAGCTGAGCTGGCCGTTGGGCAGGAACGCCCGGACGAAGGCTTCGTTGGTGCCGCCGGCCGGCTCGACAAGACGCACCGAAGGCTGGTTCATCTGCTCGAGGGTCTGGTAGCGCTCCTTGTCTTCGCAACGCACCAGCGGGATCTTGCCATCCACGTCCAGGGTGGTACTGAAATAGGCTTTCTTCTGGCGCTCCAGCGTCACCGAAATCCCACCCATGCCGATGTCGCATTGACCGGCAACCATATCCGGCATCAGGGTTTTCCAGGTGGTCTGCACCCATTGCACCTTGACGCCCAGGCTGGCGGCCAGCGAGCGCGCCATGTCGATGTCGATGCCTTCGTATTCGCCCGCTTCGGTTTTAAAGGTATAGGGCTTGTAGTCGCCGGTGGTGCATACCTTCAGTTCGCCGCGTTGCAGGACCTGGTCCAGCAGCGAAGGTGCCGGCTCGGCCAAGGCGCTGCCGCAGAGCGCCAACAGGCCACAGAGCGTCATCGAGCTTGTTATGTTTTTCATAGTGATTGGACGTCTCGCAACGGAAGGGAACAAGACCGGGGAGTGTAGTAAAAGCTTCGGTAGGCTGTCACTGCAGGCTTTCCAGGTAGGCGCAGAACATATCGGCCATGGCGTCGCTATAGACGGCAATTTCCACAGGAGAGCGGGGCGCGGATGAAAATCGCTTGCCCACGGTACTCAGCGTGGTGATCACCAAGTCACCTGCCAGGGCGCGGGCCTGTGCAGGGACGGCTGGCAGTGCTTGCAGCATGAAAGCGTCCACCGACTGTTGCACCGACATCCGCGCAGCCTGGTGCTCGGGGGCGTCGCGGTAGAGCGGTGCGGCGTCGTTGAGCGCGACGCGTATCTGGGCCTCGTCGCATTCGGACTGGATGAACGCCCGCACGAGGCTGCGCAGCCGCTCAAAGGGCGGCTGGCGGCTGTCTTCAAGAATCTCGCGCAGCATATCGCTGGTTTGTCGCCATTCATCACTTTGCAGGCGGAACAGGATCGCCGCTTTGTTCGGAAAGTACTGGTACACCGAACCGACGCTCACACCAGCTCGCTCGGCAACCCGGGCCACCGTGAAACGTGCCGCGCCCTGGGTCGCCAGAACCTGAACAGCCGCCTCCAGAACGGCGGCAACGAGCTCGGTGGAACGTGCCTGTTGCGGCTGTTTGCGCGAGGAAATCTGCGGGCTTGAGCGTTCGGACATATGGGCATGAGCCTCGGAAGGGAATGCGAATAGGAAATGCGACGAATTGTTCGTATCTTGAATGCGACGAATTGATCGCATTTTAGTCGGCTCCACAGACAACGTTCAACGTCACATCGCATCCTTTCTGTGAGTAGGGTCATGACTCAAAAAAACGTTCATCAGGGCGCCTCCTTGGCGCCTCAGGCAAGCGCTGACGCCAAGCCGGTGCTCAAGCTGTTGCCACTCACGCTGACGGTATTCATCGGTTTTCTCACCCTGGGCATGCAATTGCCGGTCTTGCCCTTGCACCTGCATGACACGCTGGGCATGGGCACGCTGGTCATTGGCCTGGTGGTCGGCGCACAGTTCGCCGCGGCGCTGTTGTCCCGCGCCTGGGCGGGCAACTTCGCTGACATGCGCGGTGGCAAGCGCGCCGTTATGGTCGGCCTGGTGACCGCGGCGGTTTCCGGGTTGGTTTATCTTGTTTCCCTGGCGTTCGTTGCTACGCCTGTCACGTCGGTCTGGCTCTTGCTGGGCGGGCGTGTCCTGTTGGCACTGGGTGAAAGCCTGATCGTCACCGGCGCGTTGGGGTGGGGCATCGGCCTGGTCGGCGCGCAGCATGCCGGCAAGGTCATGGCCTGGAATGGCATCGCCATGTACGGCGCCTATGCCCTGGGCGCTCCGCTCGGCGTGGCGCTGAATAGCGGCTGGGGGTTCACCGGCATTGCCGTCTCGACGATTTGCATCCCGCTGCTGGCGCTGGCGATTGTCGCGGGTGTCCGGGCTGTCGCCCCTACGGCGACCCGGCGCGCACCGTTCTACAAGGTGCTGGGCGCGGTGTGGGTGCCGGGCATGGGGTTGGCGTTTTGCAGCGTTGGCTTCGGTGTCATCACGGCTTTTATCGCGCTGTTGTTTGCGGCCAGGGATTGGGGCAATGCCTCGCTGGCGTTCACCGCGTTCGGGCTGGCGTTCATCGGTGCGCGCCTGCTCTTTGGGCACCTTCCAGACAAGATCGGCGGCGCGCGTGTCGCCCTGGTCTGTGTGGTGATCGAAGCCGTCGGGCAATTGCTGATCTGGAGCGCCGACACTGCGGCGATGGCCTATCTGGGTGCGGCGCTCACCGGCTTCGGCTACTCCCTGGCCTTCCCGGGCTTTGGGGTGGAGGCGGTGAAGCGTGCGCCAGCGCAGAACCGCAGTCTTGCCATGGGGGCCTATGTCGCGTTCCTGGACATTTCCCTGGGGCTGAGCAGCCCGCTGGCCGGGGCGTTGGCGGGCACATGGGGGATCGGCGCGGTTTACCTGGGCGGAGCCGTGACGGTGATGCTGGCCTTTGTCGTGGCGCTGACATTGGTGATGCCAGGGGTACAAGGCCGGCAGCCGGCCTGAGCTGCGCCAGAAGTGAGTCTGTGTTCCTCGATGGTTCTAACCAGGGAGTTTGAAACATGCATGTATTCGTTACCGGTGCCACGGGCTGGGTTGGGTCTGCCGTGGTCCAGGAATTGATCGGTGCCGGCTATCAGGTCACCGGCCTGGCCCGTTCCGATGACAAGGTTGCCGCACTGGCCGCGACCGGCGCGAAGGTGGTCCGCGGGACATTGAATGACCTCGACGTCCTGCACCGGGCGGCTTCGGCGGCGGATGCGGTGATTCACACCGCGTTCAATCATGACTTCTCGCGGTTTGCCGAGAATGCTGAGTTGGACCGCCATGTCATCGAAGTCTTGGGCAGCGCGCTGCAGGGGTCTGAGCGACCTTTGCTGGTGACGTCCGGCCTGCTGGGTTTGACCCGGGGTGCGAGCGAGCTGGAGGTGCCCAGCCCGGCTTCGCCGCGTAAGTCCGAAACGGCGGCCCGGGCGCTGGTCGAGCGTGGTGTGCGCTGCGCGACCGTGCGCCTGGCGCCCTCGGTCCATGGCCTCGGCGACCACGGGTTCGTTCCGATCCTGGTTCGCCTGGCCCGGGAGACGGGCGTTTCGGCCTATCTCGGGGACGGCGTCCACTGCTGGTCGGGCGTGCATCGGCTGGACGCCGCACGGGTCTATCGGCTGGCGCTGGAGCAGGGCGTGACACAGTCCGTCTACCATGCCGTCGCCGACGAGGCTGTGCCGTTCAAGGACATTGCCCAGGCGATCGGTCGTGGCCTGGGGTTGCCAGTCGAATCCCGGGAGCGCGAGCATTTCGGCTGGTTCGCCCACATGGCGGCGGCGAACATGGCAGTGTCCAGCGCATACACCCGCGCCTTGCTGGGCTGGATGCCAAGTGGCCCGAGTCTGTTGGCCGATCTCGAGCAACCTGGCTACTACGCAGGATAACCCCCGTCGGGTGTAGACGCTGTGTAGGAGCTGTGTAGGAGCTGTGTAGGAGCTGACGAGTGCAACGAGGCTGCGATCTTTCCCCACACACTTGAATCTCAAGCGAAAGATCAAAGAGATCAAAGAGATCAAAGAGATCAAAGAGATCAAAGAGATCAAAGAGATCAAAAGATCGCAGCCTTCGGCAGCTCCTACATTCCCGCCTAGCGCGAAATGATCCCGTGGTCGATTGCGTATTTCACCAGGGCCGCCGGCTTGTCGATGTTCAGCTTGCGACGGATGCTCAGGCGATGGGTCTCGACGGTACGTACGCTGATGTCCAGCTCGCGGGCCATTTCCTTGTTGTTCAGGCCCTGGACCATTTTCGCCAGAACCTGGCTCTCGCGCGGCGTCAGCTCGCTGTCGGTGTGCGGGTCGGTGGCGAGCCGCTGGGCGATCTCGGCGCTGTAGAAGGTGCCGCCGCTGATGATGGCTTCGATGGCTGCGATGATTTCCCGCGACGGCGCGTTCTTGAGTACGTAGCCGCTGGCACCGGAGCGCACGGATTCGCTCACGTACTCGTGATTGTCGTACATGCTGAGGATAAGGATCTTGAGGCTGGGGTATTGCTTGCCCAGCAGCCGGGTCAGCTCGAGCCCGTTCTTATCCTTGAGGCCGATGTCCATCAGCAGCAGGTCCGGCTGGCAGCGACCGACCATTTCGATCGCCTGCGCGCCGTTCTCGGCTTCGCCCACCACGTCCAGTTGCGGCATCACCGACAGCAGGGCCTTGATGCCGTCGCGGACCAGGGAGTGATCATCGACCAGCGCTACGCGAATCACCGGAGGCAGGTTCATCGGCAGGTGCTCTTGTTGGAAGGGGCTCGCATCAGTTTTCCGTTACCGAGAGGTTCATGGGCAGCAGGATATCCAGTTCGCTTCGTCCCGGTGCCGAGGTCACTTCCAGGCGTCCGCCGAAATGCTCGACCCGTTCGCGGATATTGCGCAGGCCGATGCCGGCATGGCCGCGTTCTACTTGCGGGACGTTGAAGCCCATCCCGTCATCGACCACCGTCAGGCGCAGGGACTGGCTGGAGCCGAACAGGGTGATGCCAACGCTCTTCGCCCCGGCATGGCGTTCGATGTTGGTCAGGGCTTCCTGGGCAATGCGGAACAGCGAGACAGGGGCGCCATTTTCCAGGCGACAATCGAATTCGTTGCTTCGATAGGAGACTTCCAGCCCGCTGCGCTGTTGGAATTCGCTGGCAAGCTGGCCGATGGCGGCGGGTAGGCCCAGGGTGTCGAGCAGGGACGAGCGCAAGTCGTGGGAGATGCTACGGATCTCGCCGATGGCTTCGCCCAGTCGGTCGGTCGCATTCTTCAGGATGCCCAGGCCGTTTTCCTGGCCGTTTTCCAACACATGGCTGGCCAGTTCGAACTGGAATTTTATCGACACCAGCAACTGGCTGATGCCGTCGTGCAGTTCGCGAGACACCCGCGAGCGTTCTTCTTCCTGCAAGCTCACGATGCGCTGGTTCAGCCGCTGTAGCTTTTTGTCGGCCAGGCGATGTTCGCTGACGTTGAGCGTCATGCCGCCGGCAAATACCAGCAGGACCGCCACCAAGGCGATCGCGGCGATGGCCTGCATGGTCGTGTGGATGCCATGGGCGACTTCGTCGCGGGCTTGCTGGGTGGCGCGCTCGACATCCTCCAGGTAAATCCCGGTGCCGAGCATCCAGCCCCATTGATCGAGCATCACGACATAGGCCAGCTTGTCGGTCACCTGGCCGGAGGAGGGCTTGTTCCAGGCATAGCGCTGGAACCCTTCGCCTGACTCGGCACTCTTGAGCAATGCCTGGATGACCGGCAGGCCGTGGGGGTCCTTCATGTCCCAGAGGTATTGCCCCACCAGTTCCGACTGGCGGGCATGCATGAGGCTGCGGCCCTGGCGGTCGTACACGAAAAAGTATCCGTTGATGCCGAAGCTGAGCTTGCGCAGTTCTTCCAGGACCTGCTGTTGCGCGCGCTCGTCTCCCCGGCCGTTGTCATACAGCGGGGCGATCAGGCTCTGCGCCATCTCGACATAATTCTTCAGCTCAGCGCGCTTGCTCGCCAGGATGCTGTCTTCGATCAGTTGCGCCTGTTGATCGCCCAACTGGCGATTGAGCGAGACCACCAGGGCGCAGATGACCGCGATGGCCAGGACCAGCGGCAAGATCCCGAGGGCGACGATTTTGTGTTTGAGCAGCATCTGTACTCCTGTCCGGACTCGGCGGGGAGGCGAATGGCGGCATCATATGCCAAACCCATGGATGAGGCATAAAACCTGTGGCGCAAGACAATGTGGGAGCAAAGCTTGCTCGCGATGCGATGCAGGCGCCGCGGTGTATGAAAGACCGTATCGACTCTATCGCGGGCAAGCCTTGCTCCCACAGAAGTTGGGGTTCTACGTAGTACTACGGATTTATTTATTGACCCATTGCAGGGATATTGGGCCGGCTCCGAATAGCCGGGGCACACTATAAAAACAATCGCCGCAATCCACTGGATATCGGCAGGAGACACGCAATGACAACCCGTCTGGTTAAACACCTCGCCTGGTTTGCCGTGGCTGTTCTGGGAGCCTGTGCGTTGAGTGTCGTGGCCTTGCGCCGCGGCGAACCCATCAACGCCCTCTGGATCGTCGTCGCAGCCGTGGCCATCTACCTGGTCGCCTACCGCTACTACAGCCTCTTCATCGCCAACAACGTGATGCAACTCGATGCGCGCCGGGCCACCCCCGCCGTGCTCAACAACGATGGCCTGGACTACGTCCCGACCAACAAACACATTCTGTTCGGCCACCAC
>NZ_LMDO01000020.1:0-72357 GCF_001425105.1 Pseudomonas sp. Root401
CCTGCCCGGCTGATTCAGAAGGCGTCGTTGTGACCGCCGGCTCTATAACTTTCGCGGAACGCCCTGTATCGACATCACGAACTTCGTAATACCACCATTTCATCGAAGAAACGCCATAAAGCCCATAGGTACGGCCACCGACCAAATCCACGGTCATTTCAATTGGACGTGAATATCCGGTTCCAATAGCGTACTTAACGGAAAGTTTATGCCTTCCTGCGCCTAGTCGATACTCGGTTTGGCGGGCTAGCCAATATAGCGACGTATCGTCATCGATTTTGTCTATCGACAAATGCTTGTCGAACTGCCGAATTGTCGCGACCTCGTCCCAGGGTTTTCCTTCTGCGCTTTTATGTTCGTAATGAATGCACCCGGTCAGCGTGAAGCAAAACAAAATTACTGCAATAAAGCGTAGAACAATATCGTGACGCATCAATGGCCCTCCTAGGCTCAGATCAAAGGTACGGATTGTTGTACCTTCCCCATCCTAACTCGTGGCAAAAACAGGAAAATGGAGATCCACTCGCAAACTAAACCACTACAACATCACCAGAATCCAAATAAATTGAATAGGCCTCATACCCACCTTCGCTATCAGCCTCAACGACGATCGTGTCGCCAGAATGGAATGTTATCTCCAACCCCGCGCCTTCAGCCTCTTTAACCGACACGACGTCTTGCAGTAAAAAATCCAATAAAGGCGCACTCGTATACGAGTCAGAAAACTCTCGCCGCCCTAAGGTGCCGCCGACCTTATACGTTAACCCTCCCTCTATACAGAAAGAGACTTTAYAAGGAGATACACCAGGGGCCGCTYGCGGACGTGCAAAGTCCAACTTGGTGATTGCCACCCCAAAACTAACCATTTCCAAGTAGCATTCGGCCAATAGAAAAAAATCAAAATCATCTGGCAATGCGTACATACGTCACCTATATCAAATCTAAAATTCAACGACGAACCGGCGGTAAAGTGTCGGGGGGAAGAGGAACATGTGTGTCGCCCTGACCTTTCCCAGGTTTTCCTGTCGCGGGATTCATTGGTTGTTTGGTATCCATTTTCATATCCGGGCACAGGTGATGAACCTGGGGGCATTACTCGAATGTGCTCCCCTTTAGCAGGGTCGGTTCCGGGTGGAAAATATATTTYCCCTCCGTTTTTCCCCGGCCGACTGACCCATCCAGATGGAATTACAGGCCCTTGCGGAGGATTAGATATCTGCTCAGGAAAGGGGACAGATCTATTTATAAACCAAGAAAAGCAATGAGCCTGATCCTCTGCGCCTCACAAAATAAATCTGTCCCCTTTTCACAGTCCCCTTTTCACACTCGCTGTCTACGCTTCGCAGCGCCGGTTACCCGAACACCACGCAAGACTCGCTTCCGGTGGATGGCTAGTCCTTGCCGGGCGGGGTTAGTACCCGCTGGGTTTCTTACGCCATTTCGTGACGGCTTGCGCCGTCAGTCGCTGGCGACCAAGCTTTGCCATAAATCTGTTCCCTTTTCAGTCTTTTGCACCATCAGTCCTTTATGCGTCCTAAGAACTCGATCATTGCTAGTGGGTCTCGCTCTACCAGCTCTTCGATCAGATCTTCCGCCGCCCAGTGAAGAATCATGTCTACCCCATCCCCATCCTTGCAGAGGATGAGATCACTTGACAAAAAAGAGTCTACAACATTGACATCTCTCTCACTGAGTGCCATCAGACCACCGTAACCATCATAAGGAATGACCCAATAAAAGCGCTCATTCTCTATCCAGTAAATCCCGAACACCTGCACGGGCTCTTCTCGCCCAATTTCTCTAACAATCATATCCACATCACTCAATAGTTCTTCCGGGCTGCAGNTCTCTATCCAGTAAATCCCGAACACCTGCACGGGCTCTTCTCGCCCAATTTCTCTAACAATCATATCCACATCACTCAATAGTTCTTCCGGGCTGCAGCGCAGGCGGCAGCTGCTGCGGCGTGGTGATTTTCATATCATATGCCTTATCGGTGACCGAGTTGTGCTGGTAATGAACGGTTATATTTTCTCCGCTAGGTAGTCGGTGGCTTACTTCCATTTTTCTCCAGCCCTCACTCCGTGGAAAATCTTTATCGCCCGCTAGTTTCGTATCACGACCAGCAGAGGGATTATCTATCACTCTATTCCACAAAGTCTGCTCATTCAAATCTCGTGGAACCGTTGACTGATAGCTCTTTGCGGTTGAATGAGTAGCATAATTTGGAAGACCAGCGGGAAACTCATTAGCCGTATTTTCCCGTCCATAGTCCTCTCTATTTACTTTAGACCTTTCAGTAACAACGCTTGGGCTATATGGATCATCCACCGCCGTTGGTTTACCGCCACTGAACCCACTCGTGCCTCCATCTTTTGCACCATCACGCCCTACAACCCCAACCTTAACCCCGGTTGTACCACCCTTACCCCCAGCCGTCGACGAGAACAAATCCCGATCCGGATTCAACGCATCCAACGCATCCAACGCATCCAACGCAAGCTCCGCCAAAAACGCCTCACCATCGCCACTTTCGACGCGGGACTTCTCCACGATGCTGGTGTTGATAGCCTGCGAATTACTCTGATTAGACAACCAGAGTGATATCGAACGTGCAAAACTGTCTTTATCCCCGGATACCCTGACGTCCTGCAACAACTGTTCATTAGCAGGAATCTCATCCACCAGTTGCTTTGTAACTTGCGCACAACTCGCCGGATTCCGCTGACAGTACTGGCCGAACTCGCTGTTCCGAGTCGCATCTAGGTTGTTGTAATAGTCCCTGACGGATTGGCAATCCGCCGGGGAGGCGCACGTATTGAGCTTCTGTTCTCTTTCGACCAGTTCGGCATGGAACAGATAGNTTTGTAACTTGCGCACAACTCGCCGATTCCGCTGACAGTACTGGCCGAACTCGCTGTTCCGAGTCGCATCTAGGTTGTTGTAATAGTCCCTGACGGATTGGCAATCCGCCGGGGAGGCGCACGTATTGAGCTTCTGTTCTCTTTCGACCAGTTCGGCATGGAACAGATAGTTGAATTCCGTCGCTTTCTTGGCGATCGTCGAACCTGTATTCAGGTCGCCATCGACCGCAGCCGCTGCCAGAAGCCCCGTCAGTTGCGACAGCATCAGTTGCAGATYTTTGTTTTCACCCGCCACCTTGGCCATGCCGGGAATCAGCGCTTCATTCAAACCGGCGGCAACCGCACCGGTCTTGAAGTCGCTGCCCGTCAGCTCAGCCAGCAGGCCACCCATGATCGCGTGGGCAACAATTTTCTGTGGGCCGCCATCGGGGAACTTGATGGTATCGCCCACCCAGTTGAAGCCGGTCGCCATCGCCACATTGCCGGCCTCTCCCAGCAGGGCAGCATTGAAATTGCTGCCAAAGCTGCCACCACCGATCGCGGTGGAGATACCGCTGGAGATCACTGCTTGCCCGGTTGTGCGGATTGCAGTGTCAGTCGCGGTGTTCCAACGGAAGATATCCTTGGAGGAGCGTGGGCAACAATTTTCTGTGGGCCGCCATCGGGGAACTTGATGGTATCGCCCACCCAGTTGAAGCCGGTCGCCATCGCCACATTGCCGGCCTCTCCCAACAGGGCAGCATTGAAATTGCTGCCAAAGCTGCCACCACCGATCGCGGTGGAGATACCGCTGGAGATCACTGCTTGCCCGGTTGTGCGGATTGCAGTGTCAGTCGCGGTGTTCCAACGGAAGATATCCTTGGAGGAGTTACTCGCGCTCGATGCCGAACCTGCCGACCCCGCCGAACCCGTCGAAGGCTCGACGCCTTGAGTGGTCGTGCTGGAGCTGTCGGTACTACTAAACCATTCTTGGTCCGCGTATGCGGATGCATAGGCAGTAAAACCGGCAATCGCCGCACTCTTCAAACTATCGGCGCTGACTGTTTCCTTCAGCGCAAGTCCCAGGTTGCCTTTGTTCTCAATGGTGCTGGTGACCGCCGTGGTGCTCAGGCTGGTGGCGACCGCAAGATTGGTACCCGACAGTCCGAAACCTGCCGGCCCCATGATGAAAGACATCAAAATCGCGATGGCGATCTTGGCCCCAGCTCCCAGACCAGAATTGTCATACTCGAAGCTGTCGTGGATTTCCTTCACCTGGCGCCAGTCAATGTCGCCACGCGCCTGGGCCTCTTTCATCCAGGCCAGGTCCGGTTCAGCCTTCACCATTGCATCGATGGTTTGGCTGACGCTCTGCTGATCCACTTGTTTGACATCGATGCGCAGCCCATCGACGGCCTTGATCACCAACTTTCCTTGGGCAACCAGAGCGCTCTGGCGCAAGGTTTCGTCGGTTCGCCCCTCGCCTTTCATCTTGTACCAGGCCAGGTCGCTTTTACTCTTGGTATGGCTCTCGTCGTGGAAGTCCTTGACCCCTTCGAAGGTGATGCGCCCGCCGCTGTCGATGATCAGGTCGTTGCCGCTTTGCAGCTTCGCTACTTGATAGGTCTGATCGCCACCGCTGACCAACATCAGGTCGCCCCCAGTGTTGATCTCGCTTCCGATATGGGTGAGTTGCGTCACCTCATCGCGCCGTGCGGCTTTACTGCCCCAGCTGCCCTTTTTCTTCATGTCATACAGCGAGTAATCACGATTCTGCTCAGCCAGCAGACTCAGCTGCTTACCCGCCACCAGGTAGGCCTCATTACCCGCCGCAATCTTGCTCGCGACCATCAACAGATCATTGCGCGCAGCAACCCTTACATCCCCCCCGGCATCGAGGGTGCTCGCCTGCTGCGAGACATGGTCTTCTTCCTTGTTGATCTTCTTGCCGCTGCGCTTGTAGCGGTATTCGCTGGAATCCTCGTTCGCTGCCGCGATCAGGGCGACATCGTTGCCGCTCAGGTTGATGTCGCCCTTGGCTTGCAGATGGCTGGCGACGATGGTCAGGTTGTTGCCGGCGGTGACGTTCAGGTCGCCGCCCGCCTTGACTTCACTGGCGTGCTGAACGGTCTGGCTCTGTTCCCAGAAGTGGCGTTTGTCCTGACGCATCGAGCCGCTTTCTTCGCGAGCCGCGGAGATGACAACGTCTTTGCCCGCACTCAAGTCCGCGTTGTTGCCCGCAGTGATCGCGCCGCCTACGTTGAGCAGATCGCCCGCTGCACGCATGGTGAGGTTGTTACCGGCCTCGATGCGCGCGGCGTTGTCGACAACGGAGGTTTTCGAACTGAAGCCCTTGCCGCTGTTCTCGAGGGTGGTGATGGTCCGGTCGTTGCGGATGTCGCCGGTCAAGGTCGACAGCTCGACGTCCTTGCCTTTGAGGATGCCGCCTTGCATGTTGACCAGGTCTTTGCCCGCGACCAACTTGAGCCGCTCGCCAGCCTCGGCCAGGCGCGTGTTGATCAGGTTGTTCCCGGCTGCCGCCGAGAGGTTCTCGCTGGCACGCAGCGTCCCGGCGTTCTTCAGGTCGGTGCCCGCAATCAGGGTGAGGTTCTTGCCCTGGATCAACGCGCCATCGGCCATCAGCCGGTTGTTGGCCTGTGCCAGGTAAAGCACCGGCACCAGGACATGTTGGCCGCTGACGACCTGGTCTTCCATCCAGACGATGTCGTGGGTCAGCGCGGCGACTTGTTGCGAAGTCAGGGTTACGCCAACGGCCAGGTTCAGTTGTTCCTTACTGGCGATGGCATTGTTCATCAGGTACTTGAACATGCCTTCGTCGCTGGTCTGTCCGGCAATGAAACGCTGCCCAGTGCGAGCCAGCACCGCCTGTTGGATCAGGCGTTGTTCGTACAAACCATCGCCCAGGCGCTTCCAGCTGGTATCGGGGTCATAACCCAGGTTATCCAGCAAGTAGTCCGAGCTCATGAACTTCCTGAGGTCGGTCAGCGCGGGGTTGGTTTCAATCAGGTATTTGGGGCCGGTGATGACCCGGCTGGCGTCCGAGCCCTGGACAGTGGCCCGGCTCTGGTCGTGGCTGTCTTGCGCTGCGGCCGCGCTGTCGACGACACGGAACAAACCATTCTCGCCAGTCGGCAAGGTGAACCCGGGCATGGTGGTCGGGTTGACTTGTTGTTGGGCCAGATCAGGCGGCAACTGCGGGTTGAGCACCACGACCGCTGGCTGTGCGGCGCTGGCCACATCGGTGGCCGCTGACTTGGTTGCACCCGCCAGCGGTGCCTGGAACTGCACGATACTGCTGTTCTCCAGGCGCTGCGTAGCCTGGATGCTGATATTGCCGCCCGATTGAACAACCGACGGTGCCAGCGACTCTCCTGGCGTCACGATCGTGATGTCGCCCACCTGACGGAAGTTGTTGAGCGCATCGACGGGCAGTTGTTTCGGGTTGGCCTGGGCGTTGTAGGGAACGATGACCCTGCCGCGAAAACGCTCGTCGGTGCCATCGGTGACCCGGCCGGTGTTCCAGGTCCGCGTCCTGACGCTGGTGCCAGAAGCAGCGCCAACGTTGGCGAAGTTGTCTGCGGTGATCAGCAGGTCGGAAGCCGAGGCCATTACACTGTATTGGTTGGTCACCGCAGAGCCATCAACGGTCAGCTTCGCCCCACTCATCAACGTGGCACTGGCTGAGTCTTCAAGCACTGCGCTTTGGTAGGTCTCCCGGGCTATATAGTCGACGTTGTGGTGATCACCGCTACAGTCATAGCATTTGACACTGATGGAGCCCGACACCAGCTCATCGGTGGTGGAAAAGACGTCCTTGCGATTGATCAGGGTGTCGCTGCGCAGCGACATGTCCTTTGCCGATTCAAGGGTGCCGGAGATGTTCTCCAGCAGCGTGCTGCGAGCGACGCCATCTCGCGCCGCGACATTCAGTGCCCCCAGGCTGTAGACGTCCGCACGATAGTTGGTGAAGCGATTGAAACGCAGGGCCATGTCCGCGCCGCTGAAGATCAGGCCGCGATCGTTACGGGCCTCGTTGGCAAGCAGTTCGACGGTGTCGGCGCCACCCAGCGTGCCCGTATTGACCAAGCTCGTGGCGGCCAGGGAGAACTTGCCCCCGCCAGTGATCCGGCCGGCATTATTCAGCGCACCGAGACTGCTGATGGTGGTCATGCCACCGCCAGCCAGGCGCGAGCCGCTGGAGATATCTAGGCTGGCGGCGCTCAGATCGAATTGATCGACACTGCTGAGGCTGCTGTTTTCGGTGCCGACATAAGCGCCGGTAAGCTTCAGATCCAGATCAACGTCGCTGCTGATGATGCCCGCGTTGTTCCAGGTGCCGCCCGTAGCCAACAGGCTTTGCACCGCGACCAACTTGCCGCTGCGGGTCTGATTGAGCTGGCCCACCTTCAGGTTCAGGGCATTGGCTTGGATATCCGAGCTGTTGTCCCAACGCGCAGCGTCGACGGTCAGGGTGCCTGAGGTCATCAGGCTGCCGCCGATGTTGCTGAACCTGGCGAGGTCCACACCCAAAGTGCCGGTGCCCACATGACGAACATTGCCGCCAGCATTCTTGAAGCCTGCCATCTGCAGGGACAGGTCCTGGGTGGCTGCTTCAATGACGCCGCCCTGGTTGTCCAGCAATTGATCAACCGTTAGCGTCGCGGTCCCCAGCTTGCCCACCGAGCGCAACTTGCCGCCCTGGTTATCAACTGACTCAGCACGGATCAGCAGGCCATTGGAGCCTTCCACCAGACCGCGCAGGTTGTTCAGTGCCCCGGTCAGACCGAAATCAACGGCGTTTGCCGCTGCGCGTCCGTCGCTGTTGTCCAAATCCTGCGCGCGTACTGTCAGTGTCTGTTTGGCGAGCACTGCACCGTCGCGGTTTTCGAGCGTGGCCGTGGAGAGCACAACGGCCCCGGACAAGGCCGAGACCTGCCCACCATTGTTGCGCAGCGTCTGTTTCGCATCGAGGTCGACGGATTGCGCCTGGATCAACCCAGCTGCGTCGACCGAGGTGAGCGACTCGCCGTTATCCAACACCGTGTCCAGCGTGGCTTTCAGCCAACCGCCGACACTGGCAAGGACACCGCCACGGTTATCGAGACTGCTCGCCTCGATGTCCACGTTCCCAGCCTGGGTGATGACGCTGCCATCCTGATTGAGAAAATCCCCAGTGATATCGACCTTCAGGTCACCTTGGCTGAGCAGGCTGCCTTTGGTGTTATCGAGACCACCGCCACTGATCGTCAGCCCCTGCTCAGTGCTGATGATCGCCTCGCCGTTATTGAGCAGTTGCTGGTAAGCGGTCAGGCTCATCGCCTTGACCGAGGCGATATAACCATCGTCGCTGTTGTTGATGTGGTCTGCGGTCAGGGTCAGTTTCCCTTGGCTGACCAACTTGCCGTCCTTCTGGTTGAAGCTTTTCAGCGTGGCAACGAGATCACCCTGGCTGGTGATTTGTCCTGCGCTATTTTCAACGCTACCGCCCCCAAGGGTCAGAGCGGCATCGGAGGCAATCTTGCCACCGCTGTTATCCAGGGTTTTCGCTTCGAGCTTCAGGAGGTCGTTGCTGCTGATGACGCCTGCGCTGTTCTTCAGCGTCCCGACGACCAGGGTCTGCTCACCGTTGCTGGCGATGATCCCTTTATCACGGTTATCCAACGCCCCAGTGGCCGATGCTTGAACTTTGCCTTGGCTAACCAGCGTGCCGGCGCGGTTGTCGATGTCCTTACTGTTCAGCGTCAGGCTCTTGCCGGCGGAAAAAGTGCCGCCGCGATTGTCGAGGGTCTGCGTGGTCGTGGCTTTCAAGTCGCGACTGGCGATCACGTTCTGCCCGCGGTTGTCGATATTCGCCGCGGTCAGCACGACATCGCCAACCTGGTTGCGGGTATTGTCGATGTTGACGCCCGCTTCGATGATGCCGAGATTGTTGAGTTGGCCGTTGGTAGTCAGCGTGACATTGTCGCGCGCGGCGATGGCGTGCTGGTTGCCGAGGGTGCCCTGGGTCGTCGCTTGGACATGGCTGCCGGCATAGATCGTACCTCGGGCTTCCAGGCTTTGAGCCTTGATATCGACGGCGCCTGCCGCCGTGGTTTGCGCCAAACTCAAATGCCCATTGGCATCCAGCTGAATATCCCCACCACTGGCAACCATCTTGCCGTCCAGCTTCACGCCAACCCCGGCCTCGGTACCCACCAGCTTGATCGCGCCGGCGTACATACCACCCAGCGCCGAAGAGTCGATCGCCAGTTCAGGTTTCACACTGCCGTCATCGGCCCGGGCAGTGGCGTTCAGGGTATTGGCATTAACGTCATTACGCCCAGCCACGATGGTCAGGTTCTTGGCCTGGATCTCGGCGTTGATCTTGGCGCTGCGGGTGATGATTTCGAAGCGGTCGACGTTGTTCGCGTTCAGACCCGCGCCTTCAATGGCGACGCTGCCCTGGTCCACCTGATAGCGACCCACCTGGCCGTTTTCGATGATCGGCTTGCCCNCGTTGTTCGCGTTCAGACCCGCGCCTTCAATGGCGACGCTGCCCTGGTCCACCTGATAGCGACCCACCTGGCCGTTTTCGATGATCGGCTTGCCCGTGGTCAGGGTCGCCTTCGGGGTATTGATAAACCCGCAGCCATTGCAGGTGATGCCATAGGGGTTGGCGACGATCACATGGGCCGACTGCCCCGCCACTTCGGTGTAGCCGCGCAACTGGCTGGGGTTGCCGCCGTTGACTTCGTTGAGGATGACTTTCGCGGCCGTGCCCTGGAGGTTCGGGTTGCCGAGGATAATCCCGCCCAGTTGCGTGGCCTGGGCCGTGTTGGTGGCGTTGTTGAGGATCACGCCGNACTTTCGCGGCCGTGCCCTGGAGGTTCGGGTTGCCGAGGATAATCCCGCCCAGTTGCGTGGCCTGGGCCGTGTTGGTGGCGTTGTTGAGGATCACGCCGTTGCTGCCGACGTTGTAGTCCTTGAACTGGTTGTGAGACAGCCCGCTGCCGTTGGGCTTGGCGATGTTGACCACCGGCACGCCATTGCCGGCCTGGCCGAGGCTGGTGCCCGGGGCGCTGACCACGATGCCGTCCGCCTGGGCCCACATTGGCTGCCAGAACATGACGTTTGCCAGCAGGAACGCCAGGCCGCGCTTGGGCATGCCCCAGAAGGCGTCGCGGGTTTGCAGGGCAGCAGAAGGCTGGCGGGCCAGGAAGGCGTATTGGCGGTCGTCCATGATCAGGTCTCGTTGCAGCAAAAATTAGATGGATACATCCACGCGGAAGTAGATCGGCGCTTCGCGCTCGGTCAGGGCATCCGGACGTTCCAGGGAGTGAGCGAAGGTGACGCTGGCGCTCAGGTGCTCACCGCGGGCGAACAACTCCAGCGAGTTGCTCGACATGCGCCCGTGCTGATCGCCGTTGTAGCGATTACCGCTGATCACGCCCTGGTCATAACCGAGGCTGGTGCCGTATTCGGCGAAGACCGGGCGCAGCCATTCCAGGGTCACCGGGCGGCTCCAACGCAAGTCGTTGCGCCAGTAGCCGCCGCTGTCGCCGGACAATGTCTGGTCCTTGTAGCCACGAATCGACGACAGGCCGCCCAGGCTCATGCGCTGCGGGCTGAACAGCACGTCTTCGCTACGCTGGCCGGTCATCAGGCTGCTGAAGCTGAACGACTCGCCGCCCAGCATGAAGGGCTGCAAATAGCTGAGGGTCGCGGTGTATTTGCGATAGCGTGCATCCGGCAGCCCAGGGCCCGGCTCATGATCGCCCTGGGCATCGAGGGCACCGATACCTTGTTGCAGGCCCAGGTCGAGGTTGACGAAGGCATTGCCCACTCGCCGGCCATGGTTGATGCCGAACTGCGCCTCGCTGATGCGATTGCTGCTCTCGGCGAGCTTGCTGTCTTCGATGAAGTTGTTGCTGCGCAGGTACGAAAGGCCCGTGTTGAGCGAGGTCTTGCTCACTGCGTCGCGATGGACCACACGCTCCAGGCGCACCTGATGGTTCTGGCTGTCGCCGCTCTGCTTGAAATTGAAACCGTTGGCCTGACCCAGCGCGCGGTACTCGCTCTGGCTGTAGGTGTAGCTCAGGTTCCACCAGCCAAACGGCAGGTTGTAATAGAGCATGCCGTTGCGCGAGGTTTTCTGGTGATCGCTGACGGCATCGTGGCCGCCGCGCAAGGCCAGTTGGTCAGCCAGGCCCAGGGGACTGTCCCAGTCCAGGGAGGCGCCCCATTGCTGCTCGCCCGTGCTTTTCTGCCCATCGTTATGCCGTGACAGGCCGGCGCGCCAAGGTTTTTGTGGGGTGTTATTGACCCGCACTTCACTGCCGCCGATGTTTTGCCCCGGGGTCAGTTCCATTTGTGCACGGTTGGACGGCAACCGGTTCAGTTGATCGACCATCTGCTCCATCTCACGCAGGTTGAGCAGTTCGCCGGTCTTGCCGGGAAACGCCATCGCCAACTCGCGATCCGACAGCTTGCTGTTCTCGGCACCTTTCAAGCCTTCCAGGCGACCCTCGACCACCAGCACTTGCAGGTGACCGCTGGACAGGTCCTGTTGCGGCAAATAGGCGCGACTGGTGACCAGGCCTTTGTCGAGATAATGGTCGGTAATGACTTTGAGCAGCTCGTTCAGCTGCGGCACGCCCAGGCATTGGCCGATGTAAGGCTTGAGCAGGCGTTCGCGCTCCGCATCGGACAAAGCGTCGGCGCCCTTGAGCTCGATGGTCTTGATCGGGAAGCAACGGGTATCGGCAGGTGCGGTGGGCTGGGCCGGCTTCGCCTCCTTGCCGGGCAGGTCCTTGAGTTCTTCAAGGCGTCGGCGCTGCTCTTCGAGCAGCCGGTCCTGACGTTCACGGATCAGGTCCGTGTCGCCGGGAGTTGGCGCGGCGACGGCAATGTTCATCGCTAGAAAACACAGCGACGCAACAACTAGCCTCGTCCCTAAGGCAAATACGGACATGTTCGATCCCTCGATACAGAAATGACAGCAGGCATGCACAGCAATGCGCGCACACCAGACCCTGCATATCGCTTTCGGTTCAAGAGAGCGGGAATTTTCCACTCAAAAAAGAGACGCGTCTCACAGGACGCGTCGAGAAACACAACAAAAACGACGGCTCAGATTGCGCAGACGCCTACAAACACTCATCCAGGAAACTCACCACCGTTCCCATGCAAGCCATCCGCTCCTCGATATGGGGCATATGGCTGGAGTGTTCAAACAACGCCCAGCGAATGTCGGGAACATGATCCACATAGGGTTTGACCACCAATGGCGTCGCTTCATCGTATCGGCCTGAAATCAGCAGGGTCGGCACCTTGATCCGAGACAAGCGATCGGTGATGGACCAGTCCTTCATGCTGCCGATCACATGGAATTCGGTGGGGCCGTTCATGGCGTGATAAACAGTAGGATCGGCATCGATCTGGGCAAAGGTACGGGCGACGTCATCGGGCCAGGGCGTGACACGGCAGACATGACGGTCGTAGAAAACCCGAGCGGCCTCCAAATACTCGGTAGACGTCAAGGTTCCAGCCCGCTCGTGCTTGAGCAGTGTTTGCTGCACCTCAATGGGTAGAAGCTGGCGCAAGCGATTGACTTCAAGTAGCCAGGTGGACATGTCCGCCGGGGAGTTGGCGATAATCAACCCGCGCAAGCCCGCGGGCTGGAGCACCGCATGTTCGCTGGCCAACATGCCGCCCCAGGATTGCCCCAACAGTGCGTAATTGTCGCCAATGCCCAGATGAGCCAGCAGGTTCTCCAACTCATCGAGAAAGAGCGCCACGTTCCAGAACGAGGGGTCTTTTTCCGGCAGATGGGTGGAACGCCCATTGCCCAGTTGGTCGTAATGAATCACCGGATAGCCACTGTTGGCAATATCCTTGAAGGCATCGACATAATCGTGTGTACAGCCCGGGCCGCCATGCAGGATCAGCAGCGGCGTACGGCCACTGCTGAAGTCGCCAGTGAGGCGATACCAGGTTTGATACGGACCAAAAGGCGCAAAGCCTTCGTGCGTTACGGGAAAATCCATTTCGTGCCGCTCCCCAGGAATCCTGCGGCACACGATACCGGGGACTGGCCGGCGGAATAACTAGAGAAACAGATAGGTTTTTGCCCGATTTCAGCTATCGAGCAACCGATAATGCACTGCCCTGACCACGGCCTGGACCCGGTTCCTGGCGCCGAGCTTATGCATTGCAGAAGTCAGGTGGAGGGTGATGGTGGCCAAGGAACGATTCAGTTGCCTGGCGATGTCCGCCGCCGTCAAGCCTTCAGCGGCTAATCTCAAGCACTCACGCTCGCGTTTGGTCAGGCGAACCGGGCATGCGCGGGCTTCCTTGCCCAGCAGCGGAAAAGCCGCCTCTTGCAGGGCATGGGAAATCAGGCTGAAGTCGCTCAGGGTTTGCCGGACATCCTGCAGGGTGCTCCCCTTCGTATCGGCGCGCAGCCCGGTCAATGTCGCAAAGCCGCCTTTGGGCAAATGCATCGGCACCGTCACGCCGCAGGTCATGCGCGAATCCTGCAGGTAACTCACGACTGGTGCATGACTCTGGCCGATGAACGGCTGCAACACCGTGTCGGCCTCCGGTCGATAGGACCAGACAAAAGGAGAAATGGCATTGATTGCCAGATGCTGGACAGGGTCGATCTGGTAATAACCTTCTTCACACCAGAGCGAGTGCCAATCACGGGGGGTATTGCGCAACTTCAGCACAGTCGGGGTGATCAGTGCCCCATCATGATCCAGTGGCACCGGGCTGTAGTCGTACACCAAGGCGTCAAAGCCTAGCGCCTGGACCATCCCCAGGGTGTTGTCCATCTGTTCGTCCAGGCTCCTGCCAGACAAAAGACGGGTATTGAAGTCAGACAGCTTGGCCTGCATCCATTCGGCTCCCTTATTAATTTCAATCCTGAAATCGTGCAAGTAGAATGCCACGCCTGAGCGGGGGAATGCCAGATCAAACCTATAAGAATTGCTAGCTTATGGGCGCGTAGCTTCCTCGGTAAGGTTTAGCCAACGGGCGGTACCTGAGCAGGAGAGCAATGATGTGGCGTGAGATCGAGCCAGACCAGCGGTACGACGTGGAAGTCGATGGTCATCACCTGGTGGCCTATGGCTTTGGCGACGGCGACGAAGTGCTGTTGTGCCTCAATGGCGGCCCGGGATTGCCTTGCGATTATCTGCGTGACAGCCATGGCTGGCTCAAGGAAAAGGGCTTGCGGGTCATCGCTTTCGATCAGTTGGGTACCGGCGCCTCGGCCAGGCCTACTGACGAATCCCTGTGGGACATCACCCGTTATGTGGCGGAGGTAGAGACCGTCCGCCAAGCCCTTGACCTGGGCAAAGTGCACCTGCTGGGGCACTCCTGGGGTGGCTGGCTGGCGATCGAGTACGCCATTCATCACCCCCAATCGCTGAAAACCCTGATCCTGGAAAATACCGTCGGCGATATCCCTCACCTGTCCCTGGAGCTGGAGCGTCTGCGGGCTGCCCTGGGCAGCGAGACCGTCGCGATGATGCAGCGCCATGAAGCCATGGGCACCCTGGATCATCCGCAATACCAGGCGGCCATCACCCTGCTCAACTATCGCCATGTCTGCCGTCTGGACGAGTGGCCAGCACCGGTGACACGTTCCCTGGGCGACTGGAACATGGGGCCTTACCTGACCATGCAGGGCCCCAACGAGTTTCTCTATACCGGCAATCTCAAGGACTGGAATCGCATCGAGCAGATGGCCAGCTTCGAAATGCCCGTGCTGATCACCACCGGTCAACATGATGAACTGACGCCAGCCTGTGCAATGCGCATGAAAATGGCGCTCAAGGATGTACAACTGAATGTGTTCCCCAACAGCAGCCACATGCCGTTCTACGAAGAGCCCCACGCCTATTTCCCAGTCCTGCTGGATTTTCTGCTCCGCCATCGGAACTAGCCCATGAACCTGGCGCGCTACCGTTTCATACTGTCGCGCCCGCTACAGCTATTGCCGGTGCTGTTTGGCATCAGCATGATCACCTTTGTGCTCGTGCGCTCAATCCCCGGGGACCCCGCCCGGGCACTGCTGGGCTCGCGCAGCACGCCGGAGGCGCTGATCAGGATTCGTGCCCAGTACGGTCTCGACCAGCCCTTGTGGATGCAGTACTTCTACTTTCTCAAGAACCTGTTCAAAGGCGATCTCGGCCAATCGCTGCTCTACAAAGTCGATGCCTTGAAGCTGATCAGTACCCGCATTGAGCCAACCCTGTTCCTGGTGCTCGGCAGCGTACTGCTGGCGCTGCTGATTGCCGTGCCGCTGGCAACGGTGGCGGCGCGTAACAAGGGCGGCTGGCAGGATCACCTGATTCGCCTGTTCACCACGGCAGGGCTCGGTATGCCGGCGTTTTGGCTAGGCATCATGTTGATCCTGCTGCTCAGTGTGCAGTTGGGGCTATTTCCGGTCTCAGGCTATGGACGTACAGGGTGGGACAAACTGCATCACATGGTTTTGCCGTGCCTGACCATTGCCTTGGCGCTCTCCGCCGTGCTGGTGCGCAATCTGCGCGCCAGCATGCTCATGGAGCTACAAGCCGATCATGCCACCGCCGCACGGGCCCGGGGCTTGTCCGAGCGGGCGATATTTCGTCGGCATGTGCTGCCCAACTCCCTGGTACCGGCGGTCAACCTGCTGGCGGTGAACATCGGCTGGTTGATCAGCGGCACGGTGGTCATCGAAAGTCTGTTTGCCATTCCCGGCATCGGCCAATTGCTGGTACGCGGCATCTTTACCCGCGACTACATGGTGGTCCAAGGCGTGGCCATGGTGCTGGCCCTCGCCACCGTCACGGTCAATTTCCTCGCCGATGTGCTGACTGTGATGATCGATCCGCGGGTGAACATGCGATGAGCGGCCAGGCCCTCAGTCCCACCTGGCGTCTTGCGCTGCGTTTGGGCTTGCGCAACCGGCGCCTGGCCACCGTGCTGGGCCTGGCGATTCTGTTTGGCTGGCTGTTGCTCGCACTCTTCGCACCCTGGGTCGCGCCCTTCGATCCGATTGCCCAGAACACCGATATCCGTCTGCTGGGGCCGAGCCTGGCCCATCCGTTCGGCACGGACAACTTCGGCCGCGACGTTCTTTCCCGAGTGATCTGGGGCGCGCGCATCGACTTGCAGATTTCCGTGATCGGGGTGGTTTTCCCGTTCTTGATCGGCACTTGCGTCGGCGCCTTGGCCGGCTATATCGGTGGCCGGTTCGACACGATCTGCATGCGCCTGATCGATATTATTCTGGCCTTCCCCTTCCTGGTGCTGATGTTGGCAATCATGGCCATCCTCGGCCCCGGCCTGGGCAGCTTTTATATTGCGATGGCTTTGGTGGGTTGGGTGTCCTATGCACGGTTGATCCGTTCGCAGATCCTGGTGCTCAAGGAAAGCGATTTCGCCTTGGCGGCGAAAAGCCTGGGCTTCGGTCATGGACGCATTCTGTTTCGGCACCTGTTGCCCAATGCCATGTTCGGTTCGATCGTGTTTTCCATGTCCGACGCGGTGCTGGTACTGCTCAATGGGGCGGCGGTCAGCTACCTCGGCCTGGGGGTCCAGCCACCCACCGCCGAGTGGGGCACGATGGTCGCCGAGGGCCAGAGTTTTATCACCAACGCCTGGTGGATCTGCACCTTCCCGGGACTGGCGATCGTCACCCTGGCCATGGGCTTCAGTCTGCTGGCCGACGGTGTCGCCGAGCACCTCGGAGAGCGCCCATGAGCACACCGGTGTTGCGCGTCGAGGACCTCAGCGTGATCGCCGGCCACGGTAAGGGCGAAGTCACGCTGGTGGATCGTGTGTCATTTGACTTGGCCGAAGGCGAAATCCTCGGTCTGGTGGGTGAAAGCGGTTCAGGCAAGACGATGGCCTGCCGGGCCTTGATGCGCTTGCTGCCCTCTGCAAACCTGCGGGTCCAGGGCAAGGCCGTGCGCCTTGCCGGTGAGGACCTGCTGTCGCTGGATGAAGCCGACATGCGGGGCATACGGGGTCGGCGGCTGGGGATGATTTTTCAGAATCCCGGCAGTCATCTCGACCCGTTGATGCGTATCGGCGAACAGATCGGCGAAGGCATACGCCTGCATCAGGGGGCGTCCAAACGTGAAGCACGGGCGAAGGCCATTGATGTGTTACGCCAGGTGGGCATTCCCGATCCGCTAACGCGGGTCGACAGTTATCCCCATGAGTTTTCCGGTGGCATGCGCCAACGCGCCATGATCGCCGTGGCATTGGGTTGCAACCCCCAGGTGCTGATCGCCGATGAGCCAACCACCGCCCTGGATGTCACGGTACAGGCACAAATCCTGCGCCTGCTCCTGGATTTGCGCGATCAACGTGGGCTGTCGATCATCATGATCACCCACGACCTGGGGGTCGTCGCCCAGACCTGTGATTCCATCGCGGTGATGTACGCCGGTCGGCTCTGCGAGCACGGCAACAAGCTTGATCTGCTGGCTCAGCCACGACATCCCTATACGGCGGCCCTGATCGACTGCCAACCGGCTACCAGCGCCGGCCATGCCATGCTCAAGACCATCGCCGGCCAGCCTCCTCTGCTGGATGCGCTGCCCACCGGTTGCCGCTTCAATCCACGCTGCCTTCAGCAGGGCAGCCAGTGCACGCGGCTGTTGCCACAGATGCAAGTCACGACAGAGGCACACCGGGTCGCCTGCCATTACCCGCTGCCGGTGGGAGTTTCGTCATGACCCTGTTGCACGTGAAGGATCTACAGGTGCGCTTCGCCGCCCCTGGCAGTGGTCCGTTCGGAATCAACCGGCAATGGGTGAAAGCCGTCAACGGTGTATCGCTGAGCCTGGCCACCGGGGAGGTGCTTGGGTTGGTGGGTGAGTCGGGCAGCGGCAAGAGCACCCTGGGTCGGGCCATCTTGCGCCTCACCGAGGTCAGCGCCGGACAAATCCTGTTCGATGGCGTGGATATGGCTCAAGGCAAGCGGATCGACATCGAGCGACTGCGCCACGAAACCGCGATGATTTTCCAGGATCCTTATACCGCCCTCAATCCACGGATGAGCATCGGCGACACCCTGGCTGAAGTGCTGCGAGTGCGCTGTGCGATTCCTGCACCGCTGATTCGCCAGCGGGTCGATGAATTGCTGAACCTGGTCGGCCTGCGGCCGGAGCTGGCCGACCGCAAGCCCGGTTCATTGAGTGGCGGTCAATGCCAACGTGTGGGGATCGCTCGGGCACTGGCCATCGAGCCACGGTTGATCATCGCCGATGAATGCGTGGCCGCGCTGGACGTTTCCATCCAGGGACAGATCATCAACCTGCTGCTGGAACTGCGACAGCGCATGAACCTGGCGATTCTGTTCATCGCCCACGACCTGGCGATCGTTCGGCGGCTCTGTGATCGGGTCGCCGTGATGTACCTCGGCGAGATCGTCGAGCAAGGCCCCACGGAGGCCGTGTTCAGCAGTCCGCGGCATCCTTATACCGTCGCGCTGATCCAGTCCATTCCACACATCGACCCGACTCGACCGTTGCTGAGCGAACCCCTGCCTGGCGAGCCACCCAGCCCCCTGAACCTTCCATCCGGCTGCGCTTTTCACCCGCGCTGCCGGTATGCACAACCCATCTGCGCGAAAACGCCGCCCCCCATCCATGACATCAATGGACATCGTTATAGCTGTGTGCTCGGAGAGCCATTGCTCTAAAAAACATTCATCAATAGGGAGTTTGACCATGCGATCGAAACATTTGAAGTTGCTGACCGCCGCGACGCTGACCGTTTGCACACTGGCGGCCGGTGTCGCCCAGGCGGCAGGCGTGCTGACCATCGGTTGCCGTGAAGAAAGTACGACGTTCGACCCGATCAAAAGCGCGCAGAATCGTGATAACTGGGTGTTCTCCAATGTCTACGACGTATTGGTGCGCGTCGACAACACCGGTACCAAACTGGTGCCGGGGCTGGCCGAAAGCTGGCAGGTTTCCGACGATGGTCTGACTTACACCTTCAAACTACGCTCGGCCAAGTTCTCCGACGGCTCACCGATTACCGCCAGCGATGCAGCGTTCAGTCTGTTGCGCATTCGCGACAACAAAGGGTCGCTGTGGAGCGACTCCTACAAGATTATCGACAAGGCCCAAGCACCCGACCCGCAGACACTGGTGGTGACACTCACGGGCCCTTCAGTGCCCTTCCTCGCGCAGCTGGCGTTGCCCAACGTCTCCATCCTGTCGCAAAAGGCCATGGAAAAAATGGGGGAGGAAGCCTATGCCCAGGACCCCGTTGCCTCTGGTGCCTTTATCGTCAAGGAATGGCTACGCGGTGATCGCGTGGTGCTGGAGAAGAACCCCAACTTCTGGCAGGCCGACAAGGTGAGCCTGGATGGCGTGGAATGGATCTCCATCCCGGATGACAATACGCGGATGTTGAAAGTACAGGCCGGTGAACTGGATTCGGCGATCTTCGTGCCCTTCTCGCGCGTCGAAACCCTGAAGAAGGATCCCAACCTGGTCGTACACATGGATCCCTCCACCCGTGAGGATCATCTGCTGATCAACCATGAGCACGGATTGCTGGGCAAGCCTGAAGTACGCCAGGCCCTGGACCTTGCGATCAACAAAAAATCCCTGGTCGATACCGTGACGTTCGGTCATGGCCAGGTGGCTTATTCCTACATCCCTAAAGGCGCGCTTTATCACAATGCCGATAATCTGCAGCGCCCGTACGACCCGGCAAAAGCCAAGAAGATGCTGGCGGATGCAGGCGCCTCAGGCCTGAAGCTCAACTATGTGGTCAATGCGGGCAATGAAGCCGACGAGCAGATCGCCGTGCTGGTCCAGCAACAGCTCGCAGCGGTCGGCGTGACAGCCACCTTGCAGAAAGTCGACCCAACCCAGAGTTGGCAAATGCTGATCGACGGCGATTACGATCTGTCCGTGATGTACTGGACCAACGACATCCTCGACCCGGACCAGAAGACCACCTTCGTGTTGGGACACGACACCAACATGAATTACATGACCCGCTACAAGAACGACAAGGTCAAGGATCTGGTCGCGGCCGCGCGGGTAGAAGTGGACCCGACCAAGCGCAAGCAGATGTATACCGACCTTCAGGCGATCGCCAAGCAGGACGTCAACTGGATCGATCTCTACTACAGCCCGTACATCAATATTTCGCGCAAGAACATCGAGCACTTCCAACAAAACCCACTGGGACGCTTCTCTCTCGAGGAAACAGTGAAGCGCTAGCGAGTAGTGGCTTTGATCCGCGTCGGATAGGGCCCGTGGCAATGCCTTGATCACAAGTCGAGGCTTGCCACTTGATGGCCAAGGAACATCGGCCGCTCCCCGCTCATCTCGCACAGCAGCGCTGTGACGGCGCTCCCTTCAACCGTGCCGTGCTCTTGCAGAAAGCCCGCCACGGCGCTGACAGCCGGCCAGTAACGGTGCACCAGGCAACTGCAACGAGCGATGGCCTGGGATTGGGCGTCGAGCAGTTTGCGCGGAGGCAACAGGCTGATCAGTTCATGCCCCCGGTCCAGGTCTCCGCGGCCGCTGCCCCTGATCAACCGGTCGGACCGGCGGTGCCGGTAGACCGCTTCGGCCACCGGCCCCGCGAAGCAATGGAGCAGGTCACGTTCAATGGCATCGACCATCGAGGGCAGGAATTCAGCAATCCCCGGGGCGTCGAAAGCCGGGCGCGAGACCAGGTAGTCAGCTTCCACCCACCCTTCTGCGTATTGAGGGTTGCCGCGCAGGTCGAACAGAGGTCCCGTGCAGGCTTCAGCCTTGGTACGCACGGTGATGCGTTTTATCGGTTGGCCGTTCCACCAGAAAGCCAGGGCATGACCGGCTTCGTGGAAGGCCGTGCTGCGCGGGCATTTGTTCATTATTGGGTCCGTCACGGCAGGCGCCATTCATATCATCTGCCTCGCCGCTTGGCTTCGATAAAAGATTATCCCTATCGACCGTTAATACTGCGCCTATTAGCTATCTGGCAAAGGAGGGCTAGCCTGAATTCAGGCTGGTGCAATCCGGCCCGTGAAACCTGACAAAGAGATACGAAGCGTTCAGAACCGTACTGGGCTTGCCGTGGGCCACCGAATGGGTAACCAGACATCTCCCGCGTTGCCGTGTGGCCGCACACGATCAGTTGAGCGAACTGTGAGCCCTGCGCCCTGTGTCATTTATTTCGCCTGTCGCTATTCGAAGCCCGGCCGGGCTGGATAGCTGGATGAATACGACCAAAGGTAGCTTCTCATGGCAAACGAATCGAAATGCCCGTTCAATCACGCCGCTGGCGGTGGTACGACAAACCGCGACTGGTGGCCGAACCAGCTGAATCTGAAGATCCTGCACCAGCACTCCTCGCTGTCCGACCCCATGGGCGAGGATTTCAACTATGCCCAAGCGTTCAAGCGCCTGGACTTCCAGGCCCTGAAACAAGACCTGAATGCACTGATGACCGACTCGCAAGACTGGTGGCCGGCAGACTTCGGCCACTATGGACCGCTGTTTGTCCGCATGGCCTGGCACAGTGCAGGCACCTACCGCACCGGTGATGGGCGCGGTGGCGCGGGTTCCGGCCAGCAGCGGTTTGCACCGCTCAACAGCTGGCCAGACAACGTCAGCCTCGACAAGGCACGTCGGCTGCTGTGGCCGATCAAGCAGAAGTATGGTCGCAATATCTCCTGGGCCGACCTGATCGTCCTCACCGGCAACGTCGCGCTGGAATCCATGGGCTTCAAGACCTTCGGTTTTTCCGGTGGCCGCGCCGATGTCTGGGAACCGGATGAAGACGTCTACTGGGGGTCTGAAAACAAATGGCTGGGGGGCGATGTTCGCTACGGCAAGCCCGACAAAGCCGCCATGCAAGACCCCGGCGAAGGCCAACTGGTGGCCGAGCCTGGCAACGAAGAAAGCCGCACTGACGATGGACGCAACCTGGAGAACCCGCTGGCCGCCGTGCAGATGGGGCTGATCTACGTCAACCCGGAAGGCCCCGAGGGCCAACCGGACCCGGTCGCCGCCGGGGTGGACATCCGCGAAACCTTCGCCCGCATGGCCATGAACGATGAAGAAACCGTGGCGCTGATTGCCGGTGGCCACGCCTTCGGCAAGACCCACGGCGCAGGCCCTGCGGACAATGTCGGCGCCGAGCCCGAAGCCGCTGGCCTGGAGCTGCAAGGCCTGGGCTGGAAGAGCACCTTCGGCACCGGCAAAGGCGCCGACACCATCACCAGTGGCCTGGAAGTCACCTGGACCACCACCCCCACTCGTTGGAGCAATAACTACCTGGAGAACCTGTTCGGCTTCGAGTGGGAGCTGACCAAGAGCCCGGCAGGCGCGCACCAATGGACGCCGAAAAACGGTGCCGGCGCGGGCATCATCCCCGATGCTCACGACCCGTCCAAACGGCGTAACCCAACGATGCTGACCACCGACCTGGCGCTGCGCTTCGACCCGATCTACGAAAAAATATCCCGGCGCTTCCTGCAGAACCCGGACCAGTTGTCCGACGCCTTCGCCCGCGCCTGGTTCAAGCTGATCCACCGCGACATGGGCCCGCTCTCACGCTACCTCGGCCCGGAACTGCCCAACGAAGAACTGCTGTGGCAGGACCCCATCCCAGCGGTCGACCATCCGCTGGTCAACGACAGCGACATCGCCGCCCTCAAAGGCAAGCTGCAGGCCTCGGGCCTGTCGGTTTCACAGCTTGTGTCTACGGCATGGGCCGCGGCTTCCACCTTCCGTGGTTCCGACAAACGCGGCGGTGCCAACGGTGGCCGCCTGCGCCTGGCCCCGCAGAAAGACTGGCCGGCCAACCAGCCAGAGCAACTGGCCAAGGTGCTGGCGACCCTCGAAGGGGTCCGGAATGAGTTCAACGCCGCCCAGTCCGGCGGTAAAAAAATCTCCCTGGCAGACCTGATCGTGCTGGCCGGCAGCGCCGGTATTGAACAAGCCGCGAAAAATGCCGGGCTCAGCGTGACGGTACCGTTCGCGCCGGGACGCATGGACGCGAGCCAGGAGCAGACGGACGTCGAGTCGTTCGGTTTTCTCGAGCCCATCGCCGATGGCTTTCGCAACTACCTCAAGGGCCGGTACCGCGTGTCCGCCGAGGCGTTGCTGATCGACAAGGCCCAACTGCTGACCCTCAGCGCCCCGCAAATGACGGCATTGGTCGGCGGTCTGCGGGTACTGGACACCAACGTCGGCCACACGGCGCACGGTGTCTTTACCCAACGGCCCGGGACGTTGACCAACGACTTTTTCGTCAACCTGCTCGACATGGGCGTGGAATGGAAACCCCTTTCCGACACCCAGGAAACCTTCGAGGCCCACGACCGCAAGACCGGCCAGGTCAAATGGACCGGCACCCGTGTCGACCTGGTCTTCGGCTCCAACGCCCAGCTACGGGCCTTGGCCGAAGTCTATGCCAGCCCCGATGCCCAGGAGCAGTTCGTCAAGGACTTCATCGCGGCGTGGGTCAAGGTGATGAACCTGGATCGGTTTGATCTGCGGTGAGAAGAGTCCGCCGGCATGAGGTCGTGCAAGGAGGCGACCTCATGAACTTTTCTTCACCCCACGCCTGCGTGTGATTGGGTAAAGTCCCCTCGCTCATTCAAGAAACTAAGGTTTTAGCCCGCGCTCCCAGCGGGCTTTTTTTTGCCTGGCATTCAGGCTGACGAATGTGCATTACCCGACGCAGGCACGACAGCCGCCTGCGTCGCTCGCTGTGGTTTCAACACTGGCTGCTCCAAGGCCGCGCGCCCATAAAACAGCAACGCCATCAGCCAACAACTCAACCAGACAAAAATCCCCGCCCAGAACGTGTGCGACATGTAATGCCAGCCCTGCAGGACCCGTGTCGTGCCGTAGACAAACCCCAAGACCAGCGCCCCGTGCATCAAGGCTTTCGAATGACGCCAGCGGTAGCGGCGGGCGACGAAATACAGCGCCAGCATCGTGAAGCCGCCGGACGCATGACCGCCGGGCCAGCAGCGACCGTCACCGGCGACTTTCAGCAAGTCGAAATTCTGGAACCATTCCTTGTGCTCGATCTTGCCGGCGTATTGGGTGGTTTCCACCGGGCAGTACACGCTGGTGTGGCCCTTGAGGTAATGGATCACCCCGGTGCTGAGGGAAAAGGCGACGACCACGTAGAGGAAGTCGCGACGGTGTTTGTGGGCAAAACGCAACGGTGTGGCCAACCGGGTTTTCTCCAACAAGCGAAGTAATCCCGGGCGCTTTTGCGGCTGGAAGATCGTCCAGACAAACGACAGCAGCGCCCCGATGATCGCCGCCTCGCCGGTCCAGTTCGGAATGATCCTGGCCCACTTATGGGTGATTTTCTCGAACAGCCGCACGTGCTCCAACGGAAAGACCTGGTGCACTGGGTCATAGAATAAATTGCTGAAGGCGATGTCGATGCGGGTCATGTCGAACAGCAAGAACACCACTGCGGCGCAGACCAGGGGAATTCCGAGATTGAACCCGTAGAAACGGGCGCGAGCAGACGTCAGCATGGGCGGTCCTAATCGTGTGAAAAGTTACTGACAGCCACCGAGCGCCAGTCAGATGCTTCGATAAAACCGAGCAACTGCGGGGCTTGTGGCTGGGCGGTGGAGACAAACAGCGAAGCGCCGTAGCCAAACGTCGAGGTAGGCCGCTGGAGCGTGATTTCCAATGCCTGCATGCATTCGCTGTGGGTGACCAGGATCAGGTTGCGCCCGGCGACTTTGTGGGCCAGGGCATTGCGCAGAAGGTCGTGACGGCAATTGATCAGCCAGTCGTCGCCAGCACTCACCTTGTTGAACATGTAGCCCGCCGTCTGGGCCGCACGGACCAAAGGGCTGTTGTAGAGGTCGGCGTTGCCCAGGCCCAGTTGCTCGAACCGCGCGCCCAACTCCACCGCAACGGCACGGGCCCGGTCAGTGATGCCTTCGCGATCATTCAGGCACGCGGCCTTGGAGTGATCGCAGCGCTCGACATGACGCACCAGCACGATCATCTCGCCCTTGGCCCAGCCATCGGCCAAGGCCCGGGCGCCGGCGACGTTGCCGTGGGCCAGGTCCGGTATCGCCGCCGGGCTGAGCAGCCAGAGGGTCAACGGGATGACCAGCAGCGCCGAAGCCAGCACGACCACAGCGTTTCGGTAGCGGGCAAAGCGGCGCGTATTGATCGAGCGCCTCAGGCCGAAAAGGCTAAGTCTCAGTTCCACATCAAGCCGCCCCGACGGCATCCACCCAGTCATTCGATGGCGCGACAGTAGAGAGGCCGACGTGGGCAGGCGGTGAAACAGATGTGAAAAAAAGCTTAGTGTGGGAGCAAAGCTTGCTCGCGAAACAGACACCTCGATTCTGTGGCAGACCGCATCGCCTTCATCGCGGGCAAGCCTTGCTCCCACAGATACCCGGAAAAAAACTTACAGATCTTGAACCCACCGCCGATACAGCCCTGTTACATGCTCTTGCTGGCTCTTAACAACAACAATCTTCCAGCGTACCGACGATCAAGCAGCACAACGTTCCTGGAGGAATTTGATGAACAGCTGGTTTGGCAACATTAGCGTCAACATGAAATTAGGCCTGGGCTTCGGCCTGGTGCTGGTACTGACCTGCCTGCTGGCCCTGACCAGTTGGACCAGCCTGGGCGGGCTGATCGACCGTAGCAACTGGATGAGCGACATCACCCAGCTCAACGCCGGCCTGACCAAGCTTCGGGTCACGCGCCTGCAATACATGCTGACCAACGGTGACGAGACCGCCGCCCAAAACGTGCAGACCACCCTCGATGGTTTCGTGGCGCAACAGAATGCCCTGCTCAGCAGTTTCAAGAGCCCGGAAAACGTCAAGTTGCTCAAGGAGCAGAGCGCAGTCATCAGCGCCTACCAGGTGTCCCTGAACAAAATGCGCAGCGCCTACCGCACGGGCAACACCGCCCGCGATACCATGGGCGCCACCGCCGAGATCGCCTCCAAGCTGATCGATACACTGGATTCGGACGTGCGGAAAATGGCCCCCGGCGATGAGCGTTTCGCCCAGTTCCAGGCCATCACCCAGGCCAAGCAGGACTTCATGCTGGCCCGCTATGAAGTGCGCGGCTATACCGCCAACAGCAACGCCGACACCGAACGCAAGGCCATCACCCAACTGGACGCCGCCATCGCGTCGCTCAAGCCGCTGAACGAGCACTTCTCCAACACCCGCCAGGATGAACTGCGCCAACTGGAAAACGCCCTCACCCAATTCCGCAGCGCCGTGCAGGCCTTCAAGCTGGCCACCGCCGACGCGGTACAGGCACGCAAGGAAATGACTGAACAGGGCGCGTCAATCGTGACGTTGAGCGAGCAGCTGTACCAGATCCAACTCGACCGCCGCGACGCCGAAAGTGCCCAGGCGCGCACCCTGCAACTGGTCAGCACCCTGTTGGCGTTACTGGTCGGCGTCATTGCGGCCGTGATCATCACTCGCCAGATCACCGGCCCGCTGCGCGATACCCTGGCCGTGGTCGAGCGCATCGCCGGTGGCGACCTCTCGCACACGGTCATCGTCACACGCCGCGATGAACTGGGCGTGCTGCAACAAGGCATCGCGCGCATGGGCGTGACCCTGCGCGACCTGATCAGCGGCATCCGCGATGGCGTGACCCAGATCGCCAGCGCCGCCGAAGAACTGTCCGCCGTGACCGAGCAGACCAGCGCCGGGGTCAACAGCCAGAAAGTCGAGACCGATCAGGTCGCGACCGCCATGCATGAAATGACCGCCACGGTGCAGGAAGTGGCGCGCAACGCCGAAGAGGCCTCCCAGGCCGCGGCCGCCGCCGACGGCGAAGCCCGTGCCGGTGACAAGGTGGTCAGCGAAGCCATCGCCCAGATCGAACGCCTGGCCAGCGAGGTGGTGCGTTCCACCGACGCCATGACCGTGCTGCAACAGGAAAGCGACAAGATCGGCAGCGTCATGGACGTGATCAAGGCCGTGGCCGAGCAGACCAACCTGCTGGCGCTCAACGCGGCCATCGAAGCGGCACGCGCCGGTGAAGCCGGACGTGGTTTTGCCGTGGTGGCCGACGAAGTCCGTGGCCTGGCCCAGCGCACGCAGAAATCCACCGAAGAAATCGAAGGCCTGGTGGCCGGACTGCAGAACGGTACCCAGCAAGTGGCGGCCGTGATGAACAACAGCCGCAACCTCACCGACAGCAGCGTGGCCCTGACCCGCAAGGCCGGCGTGTCACTGGAAAACATCACCCGTACGGTGTCGAACATCCAGTCGATGAACCAGCAGATCGCCGCGGCCGCCGAGCAGCAAAGCGCCGTGGCCGAGGAGATCAGCCGTAGCATCATCAACGTGCGCGACGTGTCCGAACAGACCGCCGCCGCCAGCGAAGAAACCGCCGCCTCCAGCGTGGAACTGGCACGGTTGGGTAATCAGTTGCAGATGCTGGTCAGCCACTTCCGCGTCTAACGCCCGACCCGATTTGTGTGACCCCTCTGTGGGAGCGAGCTTGCTCGCGAAGGCGGAGGTTCAGCCAACTTCAATGCTGGCTGGTCCGACGCCATCGCGAGCAAGCTCGCTCCCACAGGACTTGCATCCGCCCAGCCCACGAATCGCTCTTTCGTACACATCTCCCGCTCACGTCCTACCGCCTTTTTTTGCGCGCTCCTGTACGGTTTTCTCCTGACAAGAACATTCCGTTCGAACAGGAGAGGCACCTACATGGACGCAGACAACGGCTCTCTGTTGCACACGCTCGTTGCCTCGCCAATTGGCGAGGACGCTGCAAAAACCGATTTCAAGACCGCCCTGCAGCGAATGGGGCTGACGTCGGTATTCGACATCCTGCGCCTGGGCAAGGCGCAGTTCGCCCAGGCGCTCGCCGGGCACTGCGATGCAGATGCCGGGCAGGCCTACGACAATGCTTCGAGCCACGCTCGACAGATCAGCCGCTTGTACCTGGAGCATCAACTCTGCTCCAGCGACACCAAGCCCCGTGTGCGACGCAGCCTGGACTCAGACCCGACATCCGGGCCGATCAGCTATCAAGCACTGTTCCAGGAAAACTGGGATCAGTTTTGCAAGGACGGTGACATCGCCGCGATCGACTCGCCCGTGGCCTACCTGCGTGCGCTGTACCTGTTTGCCAGGCAGTTGGAAAACAGCTCCACCCACGCCCGCAAGATCCCCCTGGAGAAACGTCGACCGGACCTCAACACGCTGATGCTCGACCCACACAGCGCCTTGGTTGCACGCCCGATGCTCAACATCGTCAACGACACGTTGCGCAGCCATATCGAGGCCAGTCTCGATGACGGCACAACCGTCCATCAGGCCTTGGCCGACGCACACTATCCCTTTTCACTGCCCTATGATCTTCACCACCACCAATGCCTGCTTGGCTTGGGCACAGGTAAACCCGCCCTGGGTGAAGTCAACTACCGGATCAGCCTGAAACTGCCGTTTTGCCAGGACGGCTCAACGTATGGACACGTTTCGCAATCGCCTGTCGAAGCGCAAAAACTGCTTTCAGGGCTCAGCCCGGCGCAACAGGCACTCCTGCTCGCACCGCTCGCTTCGGGCTCCGATTTCGAGGCCTTGGAAAAAACCTATGGCACTGAAGATGTGAAGCGCCTGGGTGATTTCACATTCTTCAAGGAGCGCACCGGGCTGACGACGGAACAGGTTGAGCAGCTACTGGCGCATGGCCGATACAGCCCTTGCATCTCGCCCCATAACCCGCCCCCGACGCGTAACCTCCAGGGCGCCGCTTACATCAACGGCCCCGCCACCGCCCCCGCGTTGGTGCTTGAAACCAGAACGAACCAGCGAGGGTTTGGCAACAAGTCCTACGAACGCTTCGACCGCATGCAGCGCATGGTCCGACTGCAACGATGGACCGGCATTACCTTTGCCGAACTGGATACGCTGATCGTCAATAGCCTGTATTCGGAAGGCAACACCGCAATGACACTCAGCGCCAACACCTTGCGCGCGCTTGGGGTCTATCAGTACATGACGCGGCGCCGTGGCATCACCCCTGAGGAGTTTGCCTCGCTATTGTACGAAATGCCGACCCGCGCTTACGCAGAACGTGTTCCGTTGTTTGACCAAGTATTCAATCGCACCCGTTTACTCAAAAGCCCGGCATGGGAGAAACAAGCGACGGACCTCGATCCCACGGATCTTGAAACCCTCAGTTATCTCGGCGCGGGCCTGGGGCTCGCCCTCACGGAAGACGCGTTGTTGTTGCTGGTGAAACAGACCGGGAAGTACCTGGCGCTAAAAAAGGATTTGCCTACAGTCTCCTCACTCTACCGCCAGGCCCGTATCGCACGGATGTTTGGCCTGTCGCCGCTGGCGTGCACGGAACTGGCCCGGTTACTGGGAGGGGATGCGTTCTGTCGGGCGTTGGTGACCGGAACACTGACCACCACCGGCCCTGACATTCTCGACGTACTGATGGCGATGGATTGGGCCCTGGACTGGCTCAAGCAAAACGATCTCGATGTGTTGCAGTGGTGCCGCCTGTTCGAGAGTGCCAGGCATGACTTGCCGTCGGATCAGAACCTGGAAAAGCGATTGGCCGCACTTCGAGAGCACGCCCAATCCACCAACGACCCTCAACGCCTGGTAGAAACACTGCTGCACGACAAGGCTGACGTGTCCGCCGAATATCTTCCCAGCGTGATGAAAATGGCCGGCACGAATGCCACGGAAATAGTCCAGGCCATCATCGCCACTGTCGGCAAAACACCGCCATTGCTCGCGCACGTGCTTCGCACCGCTGACGCCTGCCAGAAATTGCATCTGAGCAGCAGCACGCTACAGGTGTTAACGGACCATCCCACGTGGTTAGCCTCGAACAGTTCAGGAACGCTTACACCTCAAACGCTGTATTTGCTCGAACGGTTCAATCATTGCGCGCGCCATCAGGTGCAGTCAGAAGAAAACCTGTTGCATTACTTGCAACTCGCCAACCAAGACCTACCGCAGCATTCAGCAGAGACAGTCAACGGCCTGCTGGCCCACCTGCTGGGCTGGAGCACCGAGCAAGTGAGTTGCCTGACCGCGCTGCTGACGCCCAAACGCGCCACCACCATGCAAGCCGTGGATTGGGTCATGCGTTGCCAGGCGTGTTGCTTGAGCACGGGCCTGTCGGCAAACCAACTGCTCAAGGCTGCCGCACTCAATAGCGACAGCCTGACACAGGACTGGAAAATCGTCGGTGAAGGACTGATCGCTGCGTGCCATTGAGGCGTACATTTTTTATTCAAGGATTGAATATGACCGTTGCCATGAAAAAGCAGCTGGATGAAAGCCTGCGCGATGCACAGTTGGCGCTCTACCTGGACAAGGTCGCGCCCGACAATGACCCGACCGGGACGGTGCGGCTCAAGACACCCCGGGACCTCTATGAATATTGGCTACTGGACGTGCTGGTCAGCCAGAATGTACCCACCACGCCTGTGGCGTGCGCCATCGCCAGCCTTCAGCAATACATCAATCGCATCCTGATGAATATGGAGCCCGGCTACGACCAGGCAAGCATCACGCCCGAGCACCTGCAAACGTGGCGCAACGAGATGCATCAGTACCCCATCTGGGCGGCTCATCAAAAGCTGCTGTATTTCCCCGCAAGTTACCTGGACCCGGCCCTGAGGAATAACAAGAGCGACAACTTCCAGCAGTTGGAAAACGACCTCAACCAGAGCCGGATACAGGCCGATGCGGTTCAATCGGCGGTCATGGCCTACCTGACCCGATTCGAAGAAATCGCCAACCTGAATATTCTCAACGGCTACATCGACGGCGAAGACTTTGCCAACAGCACCTACTATTTCATTGCCAAATCAAGATCGGAGAATACTTACTTCTGGCGCTCGCTGGACATGGCGCAACGCCCACTGGACGGTACGCCACCAGCGTCCCCGGCCATCGCCGCCAAACGGGATCAGCCGGATCCGGATGCCTGGTCGGATTGGGAAAAAGCCGATGTGCCCATTCCCGAAAGCGCGGTCGAACACACGATTCGTCCTGTCTGGTTCAACAATCGTCTGTTTGTTGTCTGGGCAGAATGTATCCATCAGGATCAGTCGATCTCCAGTGCCCCATCGAGCGACGCCGCCGTGCAGCCGAGTACGCGTCATTCGCTTTTACGCTTGAGCTTCTGCTTCAAAAAGCAGGATGGGAAATGGAGCACGCCGCGAATTGGCCTGCAGGGTTATTGCGACGACAAAATGCTTCGTGGTAGGGATCTTGATGCCATTAAATCATCGGTAGGTACTGTAGCGAAGCAACACAACAACGGTACCCACTGTGTACTGCTTATCACCCTGTGTGCAGGAGGGTCCAAAACCGACGCCACCAATGAGGTCGGCAACGACTTCGCGTTCAATAGAACGATTTGTATCGACAATAATCTCGTCACTACTAGCCCAACCATCACCGAGAAAGGACTCATAGGCGCTGTCAACCAACGCATTCAAACAAAAGTACTTTCAAAAATCGAAATTGCTGAAGCTCCTCTCTCGAGGGACATGAGCATTCTCATATCTGATTTCGAAAGCCTGCAGGATCGGATAAACATCAGACCGAACAATGACCGGACCGCCTCCACGCTGACGCTACGCATGACTGCAAGCATCGATCTCAATAGGGTTGGGGTACATACAACGCCTGAAAAGATCAGGTTGAGACTTACAACCAGGCCCGATCAATCCCCGAGACTCCAACTTGACTTAGTACTTCCTGCCCGCAGCCTGCCAGACGCATCCTACGTGGCACTTGATGCGGGTTCACAACTGACAATCACCAACCACACCTCGTTATCTCCTAACCCTTACCAACTATCGATCGACCGCATGGTTGATGTACTCAAAGACTCTGAGCATTCGCGCGGTGTCACGCTGCATGCAGATACAAATCTTCAGGGAAAAGTTATTTCTATAGAGGCAGTGCGTCATCTGATTAAGGAAAGTAGACGGGGGAATAACAGCTCAATTTCCGGAAAAGTACGGAAAGTAACGATGCAAGCCAGCAACGTCACCGCTCTCGACCTTGGTCAGGCAGTCGTCAATCTTGATGAACCATTTAACCTTCAATATGTAATTTTCCGTCAGCCAACCACCTTGGCAACTCAAGGGCCGTCATTTAAAAGCCTGACAGTGGTAGCGGAGTCCAACCCCGCGTCTACGCTGACGGAGCCCTTCGAGTTCACTTGGCACAGCAAGGATCTCAGCTATGACGGCGATACATTTTTGTGTGGGGTCGCCTTTGTCTACCCCGATGAACCGGAAACAAAGCTCTATTCCGCCCTTAAAGCCATCAAGCTGAACTGTATCCCTACGCACCTTCAAGCTCCAGGCATTACCCCATCATCGACGGCCGGACTAGGCACCACCCAATTTATCGATTTCACCCATAGTGTCATCAAGACCAGCGATGCCGGAGACCAACTCCGCCAACCGATCAGGTTGAACACCACCTTCGCCGCAGAACTGATCCGCCGTACAGAGAACAGCCTGGATGAGCTGTTCGACTGGACCACACAACACCTGCCAGAACCCGCCATACCAGACAGCACCCACAACAGGATGGACTTCCACGGTCCTTACGGTCGTTACTTCACCGAGTTGTTCCTCTACTTGCCATGGCTGGTCGCCCAGCGCTTGAACGCCGAACAACGCTACGAGGAAGCCGAACGCTGGTTGCGCCGTGTCTTTGACCCAGGTCGCGGCACAGAAAGCTGCTGGAAGGCCGTTCCTTTGCTCGATAACAGCACACCTTCGTATGCCGACCGGGCGCCCCACGACCCTCATCAGATCGCGCTCAGTCATCCGGCGCACTTTCGCAAGGCGCTGTACTTCCTGTACCTGGACATCCTGATCAATCGAGGCGACGCCGCCTACCGCGAGCTGACCCCGGACGGCCTCAGCGAGGCAAAGCTGTGGTACGTGCGGGTGCTGGATCTGTTGGGGCCACGCCCGACCGTTCAATCGGTCGATCATTGGGTAAGCCTCAGCCTGCAAACGCTGAGCGAAACCACCAGTGACGACTTACGCACATTTGAACGATCGCTCGCCCGCTCCCTGCCCTCATTGCCCGTTCGCGGGGGCAGCCTGCACGCGTCCTGGCCAGCCATCGACAGCCCGCACTTGCGTCTGCCGTTCAACCCGCAGTTGCTCCAGTGCTGGGACATTGCTGAAAGCCGCCTGTACAACTTGCGGCACAACCTCGACATTGCCGGCAAGCCGCTGCATCTGCCGGTATTTACCGTGCCGCTGGACCCGCGCGCGTTGCTCGGTAGCCCTGTACTGAATACTTCCGACAATACGGTTCGAGGACTGCCGAGTGCGTCGATCCCACACTATCGGTTCTCGGTCATGCACAGCCAGGCCTTGAGTGCAGTGGACAGCCTCAGCCAACTTGGCGCTTCGCTGTTGTCGCTGATCGAGCACAAAGAACAGGCCCAGTTGCAGGAGCTACAGCAGCAGCAGGTGTGGGACCTGGCGAAAATCTCGGTCGACCTGCAACGCCAGGCCTTGAACATCGACCGTCAGCAACACCAGGCGCTGCTAGCCAGCCAGGCGATTGTCCAAAGCCGAATCGACCACTACAAAATGTTGCTGGAAAAGGACGTCAGTCCAAACGAGAGACTGGCCACCCAGTTTCAACTGGCCAGTGGCACGGCCGAGATCGTGGCAACGGCGTGCCAGATCGCGGCAGGGGGCCTGATGGTGATTCCGAACATTGCCGGCTTCTCCTTTGGCGGCAGCCGCTGGGAAGGTCCGATGCTCTCTGCCAGCGCATCAGCCCACAGCGCCGCCATCACCAGCCGTATGGCCGCAGAAAACATCGACCGCACGGAGTCGTTCAATCGCCGCCGGGATGAATGGATACAGGGACACAACCAGGCGCAGCTCGAACTTGCGCAGATCGACGCCCAACTGGCGCACTTCAACGAGCAGCAAACCGCCACCCGCCTGCAATTACGCCTGGCTGAAACCGGTCTGAGCCAGGCCAAGTCCCACTACGACGTTCTCAGCAAGCGCTTTACAAAGACGCAACTGTATCAATGGCTGAACAGCCGGTTCGCGCAATTCTACCGCCAGGCCTACGACACGACGCTCGCCCTGTGCCTGGCTGCCGAGACCTGCTGGCAATACGAAATTGCCGATTTCGCGACGCGATTCATCCAACCCGGCGCATGGAATACCACCTATCGAGGGCTAGGAGCAGGCGAGCAATTGAAACTCAGCCTGTTGAACATGCAGGCCGGATATCTGCGCTGTAGCGAGCGAGAGTTGGAGATCCGCAAGACGATTTCACTGCGTCAATTGAAGGACCAGACCCCAACCTCGACGATCAACAAGCCATGGCTGGACATGCATGCCGACCTGAAGAAAGGCCAATGCACGTTCGAGCTGCCCCACGAACTGTTCGACGCTGATTACAAGGATCAGAAACATTACCTGCGGCGGATCAAAACCATCAGCGTTTCCCTGCCGGTCGTCGTCGCTCCTTATGAAAACATCCGGGCCACGCTGACCCAGACCTCCAGCAAAGTGTTCATGGCCCCTGATGACCCGCGACAGGTCATGGAGGACCGGCGCGCCAACCAACAGATCGCCCTTTCCACCGGTGTCGACGACAACGGCTTGTTTACCCTGAACTTCAACGATGAACGCTACCTGCCGTTCGAATACACCGGCGCTGCCTCAACGTGGCAACTGACCTTCCCCAATCCTCAGGCACAAAAAGACCTGTTGGAATCGCTGAGCGATGTCATCGTGCACGTGAGTTATACGGCCAGGGCCGCCGGGGGTGCGCAATGAACGAGCAACCCGCATTGCCGGTTACCGCGCCGACCCTGCCCAAGGGCGGCGGCGCCATCCAGAGCATCGGCAAAGGTTGGGGAAATGTCGGCGCCCACGGTACCGCGTCCTACGAGATTGCGTTGCCGATTTCGCCAGGACGCGGCTTTGCTCCGCCCTTGTCTCTGCGTTACGACAGCTCGGTCGGCAACAGCGTGTTCGGTATCGGCTGGGGACTGTCGTTACCCAGCGTGGCACGACGCACCAACAAGGGCGTCCCGGCTTATGCCGAGGATGACGAAATCATCGGACCCAGCGGTGTGGTCTGGTTGCCCGAACGCGACGCAAACGGCGTCATCCGTTCAACCCTCATCGATTGCTACAACACGCTGGCCCTGGGCACGACCTACACCGTGACGCGCCATTTTCCAAGAGTCGAAAGCGGCTTCGACCGCATTGAACATTGGTCGTCGAACAACGACAAACCAGGTTTCTGGCTCGTGCACGGCGCCGATGGCAGCCTCCATCTGTTCGGCAAGAACCCCCAGTCGCGCCGGGCAGATCCCCAGCAAGCAAGCCGTGTCGGTGAATGGCTGCTGGAGGAAAGCCTGAACGCTCGCGGCGAGCACATTCTTTATCAATACACAGGGGATACAACGGCCCAACGCTATTTGAGCCACGTGCGCTATGGCAATTTCAAGGCCGACGCCGACCTTTACCTGTGGAAAACGAGTCAGCCCACGGCTGTGCAATGGCACTTCGAATTGGTGTTCGACTATGGCGAACGAAGTACCGGGTACGACCAGCAACCGCGCTATGAAGGCCAACGATGGCAACCCCGTAGCGATGCTTTTTCCACCTTTGCCTACGGTTTTGAACTACGCACCGAGCGCCTGTGCCGCCAGGTGTTGATGTTCCATTGTTTTCCCGAGGAGCTGGGCGCCGCCCCCGTCCTCGTTCGACGTCTGCTGCTTGATTACCGCCAGACGCCGTTGGGATATCACCTCCTGAACACAGCCCATGACCAGGCGTTCGACGACCGCGCAGTGGCGCAGAGCCGCCCTCCCGTTGAGTTCAGCTACAGCGAGTTCAAGCGCTTGCCAGATCCTCCCGCCTGGCAACGTTTCCAAGACATGCCTGGCCTCAGCGGCGACCTGGGTTTTCAACTGGTGGATCTGTACGGTGAAGGTTTGCCCGGTGTGCTCTATCAAAGCGACACAGGCTGGTATTACCGCGAACCCATTCGAGCCAAAGCCAAGACGGATGAAGTGGCTTACGACCAGTGGCAAGCGCTGCCCGGCATCCCCGTCGCCGATACGGCAAAGCCGCTGCGCCAGACGCTAGGCGACCTCACCGGCGATGGACGGCTGGACTGGGTCGTTGCCCAACCGGGGCTCAACGGTTTTTTTTCCCTCGGTGCTGATCGAAACTGGTCGGATTTCGCCACGTTTCACGCGTTTCCTGCAGAATTTTTCCATCCACAAGGGCAACTGGCCGACCTGATGGGCGAAGGGCTTGGCGACCTGGCCTTGATAGGCCCACGCAGCATTCGCCTGTATGCCAATCAGCGCGAAAAAGGCTTCGCCGCGGCCCGAGAAGTCCCTCACGACGGCGATGACGATGCCTTGCCGGTACTCACCGCGTCACCCTCCGAGCTGGTGGCGTTCAGTGATCTGCTCGGCAGCGGCCAACAGCATCTGGTGCGCATTCGTCACAACGAAGTGAAGTGTTGGCCGAACCTGGGCCGTGGACGTTTCGGCAAAGGCATCGTGTTGGACTTTCCAGGCCTTGCCCACCAGACCTTCGATGCCTCGCGCATCCGTTTTGCGGACCTGGATGGTTCCGGTGCTGCCGACTTGATCTACCTGCAAGCGGATCAAGCACTGATCTTCATGAACCGCTGTGGCAACGGCTTCGCGCCTGCGGTTGCGCTGCCCTGGCCGGAAGGCCTGCGCTACGACCGCTTATGCCAGGTGAACATCGCCGACCTGCAAGGGCTCGGCTGCTCCAGCCTGATACTGAGCGTGCCGTACCTGACCCCGGCGCAACATTGGCGCTACGATTTTGTTCGTGAAAAACCGTATCTGCTGACCGGCACCCACAACAATATGGGCGCCGCCCACAGCATCACCTACCGCAGCTCGGCCCAGGAATGGCTGGACGAAAAGGCGGCAAGAGTAAAAGCCCGCGAACCCCTTGCCTGTCATCTGCCGTTGCCTCTGCACCTGGTGTCGCGCCAGACCCAGGTGGATGAGATCAGCGGTAATCGCCTGAGCCAGAGACTCTCCTATCGCCAGGGTTATTACGATGGCATCGAACGGGAATTTCGCGGCTTCGGCTTGCTGCTGCAAACCGACAACGAAGCCCATCCCGACGATGCTGATTCACCAAGCTTCACCGCGCCCTGCTTGAAAAAAAGCTGGTTTCATACCGGACAGTCGGTGGACATGGCCCGAACCGGCTATCACGACGCTGACCGGGCAGCCGTGGCGCTGGGCAAGGCGTTGCTGTGCCAATACGATGCAGGCAGCAATAGCGACGTACTGATTGATCCGCCAGACGCCGCGACCACCCTTGAAATGTGCCGCGCCCTAAGTGGCCATTTACTGCGCTGCGAGACCTACGCAAGGGAAAAACGCCAGTTGTATTCGGTCCAGGAAAACCGTTATCGGGTACGTTTGCTACAGGCGCCCGAAGGTCATCGGCGTTACGCGCGCCTGCTGCCCTTGCTGCTTGAGTCCATCAGTTTCCTGTACGAAGGCCTGAGCGACGACCCACAGTGCCAGCACACCTTCAACTTGCAACATGACCGCTACGGCGCCCAGACTCACAGCGTGAACGTCCATTACGCCCGACGCAAAACCGCCAGCGATACCCCACCCTTCAGCGATGCTGACCAGCAACAATGGTGGCGAGACGCTCATGATCCGGCGCAACAGTTCTACTACCTGAGGGAAACCCGCGCCGAGCTCATCCATCTGCAAGCCTCCCAAGGATGGCGACTGGGCCTGCCCTATCGTCAACGCACCAACGCCTGGAAACGACCCAAGGCACCCGAGGCCGAAGGCTTAGCCCCACAAGACCTGACGTATGAAAAACTCAGCGGGCTCAGCAAGGACCCAGCCTGGGTGACCCAGGGCGTCCTGACCGGCCTTTGCGTACAACGCTACAAAGACAGCACCCGCGCAGAAACCTTGCCGGACGGCGTCGCTCATTTCGAGGCCCTGGTCGATCATCTGGAAACCGCCGAGCTGGACGAAGCCTCCCTGCAAGCCTTTCAACTATTGCCACCGAGCTCTCGCCCCAAGGGAAGACTGCTTGAACGATGTGGCTACCATCGCATGGCCGACTTTCTTCCCGCGAGCACGCCATCGAGAACCCTCTGGTCAGTCAAAAGTGGCTTCACGACCTATGCCGGGCTGGAGGGTTTCTATAACGCCAAGGGGTTACAGCCGAGCAGCAGCCACGGCGTGACGGAGATCAGCTACGACACGTGCAACTGCTTTGTCACCGCATTCCAGCTGCCCGATGGCTGTACCACTCGAGCCCGTTACGATTACCGCTCACTTTTGCCCGTGCGCATTACCGACCCCAACGGTAACGTACAGGAATGCCTCGTGGACGCGTTCGGCCAAGTGTTGGCCACCAGCGTTCATGGCGACGAGAACACCACCCGTGTGGGTTTCAAACCGCTCGAGCAGTTCGACCGAGCGCTATTCAAAGACCCGGCAGAAGCCATTCAATCGCGCAGGGAGGCTCTACAGCAGGCCGCCACGGCTACCTATTACGCCCCCTTCAGTTGGATGGGTCGCGTATCGAAGGCGGCACTGATGGACGCCGACTGGCTCGCGCGCTGTGTGGCAAACCGTGACCTGCTCCCCACCGGGCATATCTGCGCTTCGGCTCGAACCCGACTGTCGAACCTCACGGTACTTTCTGTCGACGATGAAAAACTGAAACGTGAACTTCACGCCTCGGTACGTGAGCCGATGCACATCACCACGCTGGTTGCCGATCGTTACCCCGATGATCACCAGAAGCAAATCCGCGTCACCAAGACGTGCTTCGACGGCTTTGGTCGCACCTTGCAAAGCAAGCAATGGGTGGAATCGGGCATGGCCTACGTCGTGGACGCCAACGGTGAACTGACGCTCAAGGGCGGCAAACCGCAGGAGCAGATCGCAGCCACCCGCTGGCGCATCAGCGAACGAGTGGAATACAACAGCAAGGGTTTGGCGATCCGCATCTACCGTCCTTACTTTGCCGATCAGCATCGCTACATCAACGATGCGTCCTTGCGGCAGTTTGGGTACTACGACCAGCAGTTCTACGACGCGCTGGGGCGTGCGACCCACACCCGTCTCGCCAAACGAGACGGCCTTTGCTATCTGCGACGACTTACCCGTCACCCCTGGTACAGCGTGGGCGAGGACGAGAACGACACGCTGGAAGACGTCATGGCCGAACCTTCCTCGACCGCAGGAGGTGTGGCATGAACGCACGCCTTCATCGCAAGACCCCCACGGTCAACGCCATCGACAGCCGTGGCCTGCCGGCGCGACAGGTCGCCTACCATCGATGCCGGGTGGACGAACCCGCCCAGGCGCGTATCACCCAGCAAGACCACGACCTGGTCGGACGACAGGTTGCGCAGCGAGACCCTCGCCTGTTTGCCACGGCAACCGACGCCAATCTGGTCAAGGTCTACAGCCTGTCCGGCAAGACGCTGCTAGTGAACAGTGTCGACGCCGGATGGCGGCTGAACCTGCCTGGCGATGCCGGGCAGATCGTGCACCGCTGGGAGCAAAACGAACAGCATTGGCGAACGACCTACGACAACCAACTCAGGCCGACGGCGGTCCTGGAACGAGCAGCAGGACAAGCCCCGCGCCGAGTCGAGTGCCTGCGCTACGGTGACAGTTCGCCAGAGGCGGCGGCGCGCAACCTGTGCGGTGCGCTCATCCGTCACGATGACGGGGCCGGCACCTTGCTCATCGACGAATATGCGCTTTGCGCCAAGCCGCTCAGCCAGACCAGACGCTTGCTGGCCGACATCACGCCACCCGACTGGCCTGCCGACGAGAAAGACCGCGACTCACTGCTTGAAGAGGGAAATGGCCACAAGACGAGTTGGCACTACGACGCCCTCGCACAGCCCATTCAACAGTCCGATGCGGCCCAGCACCAACAGCGCTACGCGTTTGATGTTGCCGGCCAACTGATGTCCGTGAGTTTGAAAATAAACGACACGGCCATTGAAAAAACCATTGCGAAGGATTTCGTTTACAACGCACTTGGCCAGGTTGAATCCCAGACCCTCGGCAATGGCGTCGTCAGTCGCGCCGTTTTCGATCCGGCCAACGGTCGCCTGACCTCACTCTGCGCATCGGTCTCTGGCCGTACCTTGCAAGACCTGCACTACAGCTACGACGCGGTGGGCAACGTGACGCGAATCGAGGACAAGGTCCAACCTGTGCAGTTCGGCCATAACCAGCGGGTCGAAGCCATCAGCACATTCGCCTACGACAGCCTCTACCAGTTGATCCGCGCGACGGGCCGTGAAGCGGCGGGACTGAGCGTTGCGGCACTCAGCAAGACACCGGTCGACCCCGGGCAACTGTTCAACTTTACCGAGCACTATGAATACGATGCCGGAGGCAACCTGACCGAACTGCGCCATGCTCGCGAAGGCAACCACTACACCCGGACACTGAACGTCGCAGCCACAAGCAATCGGCTCCTGTCCTGGCGCACGGGTCATTCGATGCCTGCCACAGCAATGGACTTCGATGCCAATGGTAACCAGCAGAGCCTGGACCTTGGTCGGACGTTGCAATGGAACAGCCGCAATCAACTCGACAGCGTGGTACTGGTCCAGCGCGACGACCGTCCCCCTGACATTGAACGCTATGGCTACGACAGCAGCGGCCTGCGGGTGCGCAAGATACAAACCACCTACACCTCATCAGCGACGCAGACTCGAGAAGTCCGTTACTTGCCGGGCCTCGAGATTCGCAGCCGTCCCGGCGAGCGCCTGGAAGTCATCACCCTGCAAGCCGGCCGTTGCAGCGTGCGTTACTTGCACTGGACTGAAGGCCGACCCTCTGGCCTTGCCGCCAATCAGATGCGCTACAGCCTGGACGATCATCTGGGTTCCAGCTCACTGGAACTCGACGACCAGGCCGCGCTGATCAGCCAGGAAAGCTACCTGCCTTTTGGAGGGACTGCCTGGATAGCCTCCCGCTCGGCCGTGGAAGCCGATTACCGGACCCTTCGCTACTCCGGCAAGGAGCGCGATGCCAGCGGCTTGTACTACTACGGACACCGGTATTACGCACCCTGGCTGCAACGCTGGACCAGCCCGGATCCGGCGGGAGCGGTGGACGGGTTGAACCTGTATTGCATGGTCGGGAATAACCCGCTGCGATTCGTCGACCATCAAGGGCTGGTGCTCGTTGACGCTCAAGGGCGGGACATTGACCCATTCGAATGGACCCAGCGTGATGGTCACGAACGCTCGAAAAAAATGATGCTGCCGCCGCCAACAAAGCGTACGAAACAATCCGCGCAAATGCATGGAGAGGGTTTCGATAGCAGCCCCAGCTTCAGCAAGACAAAGCGCAAGGAGCTGGTCGTTCACGCCTATGGCGTTATTCAGGACCGCACGGGCGATAACGATATGGTCCTCAACGAGCATTACAACCTGCCAGCGCCAAGATCCGGCCCAACGGGGTATCGCGGGGTAGACCCGGATTACGACGGCTCCGCCACCAGCGAGAAGTTCTACTTGAACTTCGGCAGCTACAAGATCAGCAACACGCCTGATTACATGGAACACTTGGCCGACAACTACCGCGACCGGAAAAAAGACCCAAACCATCAATTTCAAGTCGACCCTGAAGCGCTGAAGCTCGACCCAACGCTGAGCAGGACCATCGACAACCTGTATGAACTGCAAGGCCCAACCCGCGAGCTCATCGAAAAGCATATCGATGCCTGCAACGCAATCATTCCCATACGAGCCGGAGGACCGGGAGCCCATGGAGAAGTTGGCGTGTTGAACTCAGTTGTAGCGCTGTATCCGGGCCAAGCTGAACGGGTGCTTTCGGATACGACGCTGTTCACCGAAAAACTGACGGGGCAGCTGACCCAGCCGGAGCCATTTATTGCCTGCTTCAACTGCAGCGGCATCATCCCCGAAAACGTCCGTATCTCGACCGGCCGCAACCCCAGGAACTATGCGTTGTACAACTTCATGTATCGAAAATGAATCGCACTTAGCGTTGACGATACTTACTGACTAAAGCGTGTTAACGCCAAAGCGACCAACACAGGTCATGTCCCTGACGACCAGGACTTGACCTGTGTTTATGGATAACCGGAAATAGCTCAGCCTGCCCTTCAAGCCCCCCACGGATTGATCACCTCGACGCCGGAGAGCTCAAAATCCCGAACATTGCGAGTAGCAATCGAAGCCCCATGAGTTCGGCAAATGGCGGCGATCTGTGAATCGGCCATCGACGCCGTTCTCCCCCTTGCTTCGCTGTTCGCCACCAGCGCCGCATACTCAACGGCTGCATGGGCGTCAAAAGGAAATATTCGCCCTGCGAAGTCTTCTTCGAACATCGCCATCGCATGGGCTTCAAGTTTCTGTTTGCGCTTACCGGATGGAAGTCGGGCAATGCCATGGAGAATTTCCGCAACAGTCACCGCAGTGATTGCCAGATCCATCGTCGGCAGTACGTCGACCCAAGCCAACACTCTGCTATCGGGCTCAGATCGCATGAACTCTGACAGGACATTGGTATCGAGCACGATCATTCGGAAAGATCCACCGCTGCCGCTTTCTCCTGCCGCGAAGGTAGATCGAGCTCAACTCCCCCGCTTGCGCTGAACCTGTTACGGATCCGGCTGCCAAGTCCTCCTGCTTGATTAACAGAGGCCAATGCCTTTCCCAAGATCAACCGAGCCTCTTCTTCCATCGAGTGCCCATTATGGGCAGCGGCGATGCGCAGTTGCTCTTTGATCTGGTCGTCAAGGTTTCGAATAGTGATGCTGGCCATGATGCCTCCTGCAATCAATGAAATCATTGATTGAGGCTAGCACACCTTACGGCGTCAGAACTGTAGGAGCGGCCAAACGGCTCTAGACATTAATCGCATTGGTAAACACCAACCGATTCCCGAACGGATCACTGATCGCCATGTCCTGGCTACCCCAGGGCATGGCCTGGATCTGGGGGTGGGCGTAGCGGTATTGCTTGGCCAGCAATTGCTGCTGGAACGCTTCCAATTCATCGGTCTCGATCCGCAGCGCCGAGCCCGGTGTGCAATCGCCATGGTGTTCGGACAGGTGCAGGACGCAGTCGCCGCGGGAGACTTGCAGGTACAGCGGGAAGTCGTCACCGAAGCGATGTTGCCAATCGACGGTAAAGCCCAGGAAGTCGACATAGAACGCCAACGCCTTGGCTTCATCGAAGATCCGCAGGATTGGGGTGGTTTTACCGAAGCTCATGGGTTGCTCCCTGGCTGAAAATACCCAGTTTAGATGGGTTGACCTCAATGCTTCGGCCTTGAACCCGGCTTCTTGAGTGTCGCAGTGCCATTATTGTGGCGCCAATTTATACAATTTCAGCCGCTTACATGCCATTCGATGGACTGAACCCCTGGCGCAGATCGCCCTCGCGCGCCAGGAACCGCCCTTCCCGACGCCCGTTAGCCTGCCCTTCGCGATAGCTCAAGACACCATTGACCCACACGCCATCAATACCGTCGGCAGCCCGTTGAGGTTCGTTGAAATCAGCCACGTCGCGAACGGTTTTGGGATTGAACAACACCAGGTCCGCCCAATGCCCTTCACGAATTTCACCCCGATGCTTGAGGCCAAAGCGCGCCGCTGAAAGGCCGGTCATTTTGTGCACGGCGGTGTGCAACGGAAAAAGCCCGACGTCACGACTGAAATGTCCCAGCACCCGTGGGAAAGCGCCCCACAAGCGTGGATGGGGAAACGGGTCTTCGGGCAAACCGTCGGAGCCGACCATGGACAACGGATGGGCGAGGATCCGTCGTACGTCGCCTTCATCCATGCCGTAGTACACCGCGCCGGCCGGTTGCAGGCGCCGCGCCGCCTCCAGCAGCGATACGTCCCAATCGTTGGCGATGTCGGCCAGGTCGCGACCGCCCATGTGCGGATGCGCTGTCGACCAGGTGATGGTGATGCGATGGGCATCGGTCACCTGCTTGAGATCCAGGGTCGAGGAGCTGGCCGCATAGGGGTAGCAATCACAGCCGACCGGGTGGGTTTTCGCCGCGGTTTCCAAGGCCGCGAGCACCTGCGGGCTTCGTCCCCAATTACCGGCGCCCGCGCATTTGAGGTGGGAAATGATCACCGGGCTTTGGGCGTGCCGGCCAATCTGGAAGGCCTCGTCCATGGCTTCGAGCACTGGTTCGAATTCGCTGCGCAAGTGGGTGGTGTAGACCGCACCGAACGCGGCCAACTCTTCGGTCAGTTGCATGACTTCGTCGGTGGACGCCGAAAACGCATTGGCGTAGGCCAGTCCGGTGGACAAACCCAGTGCACCGGCCTCCAGGCTTTCGCGCAATTGCCGACGCATGGCGGCGATTTCTCCCACTGAGGCGGTGCGCAACAAATCGTCCATGTGATTGCTGCGCAACGCCGTGTGCCCGACCAACGCAGCCACGTTGACCGCCGGCGTGACGGCCTCTACGGCTGCGCGATAATCCGTAAAGCGCGGGTAGGCGAACGCCTGTGCCGTGCCGAGCAGGTTCATCGGATCCGGTGGATCGCCCCGCAGGCTCACCGGCGAAGCGCTGATGCCGCAGTTGCCGACGATGACGGTGGTCACACCCTGGCTGAGCTTGGGCAGCATCTGCGGTTGGCGAATGACCACCGTGTCGTCGTGGGTATGCACATCGATGAAGCCTGGCGCGAGCACGCGGCCGGCGGCGTCGATGTCTTCAACCGCGCGGGCATCGCGCAAGTCGCCGATGCGTTCGATGCGACCGGCGCGAATGGCGACGTCGGCGCAGTAGCCAGGTGTATCGCTGCCATCGATGACCAGCGCATTGCGGATAAGTGTGTCGTACAGCATGTCAGTCTCCCAGCGGCAAGTGATCGTCGCCGCCGCGGTAATCGTCCAGGGCGAGTTTGACCCGTCGCAGGCGCTCTTGATTGTCTTCGGGGTGGGCCAGCGCCAGCTCGGTGGCGAGCACGTCGATGGCCAGCAGCATGCCGTAGCGTGCCGCCGTGGGTTTATAGATGAACGAGGTTTCGGCGCCTTGCAGGGGCAGCACGCAGTCGGCCAATTGGGCCAGTGGCGAGTCGGCGCGGGTGATGGCCAGGATCGCCGCGCCGTAGCTGCGGGCCAGTTCCACCGCACCCAACAGCTCCGGCGTGATACCGGTCAGTGAACAGGCGATGAGCAGATGTTGGTCGCTCAACGAGGTGGCGGTGATGCGCATCATCACCGGGTCGCGACAGGCGGCAATCGGGTAGCCGAAACGCACCAGCCGTACTTGCAACTCCTCACCGCACAGCGCCGACCAGCCACCGAGGCCGAACGCATGGATCATCCGCGCCTTGCCGATCATCCGCACCGCATCACCGAACCGCGACTCTTCGAACGCCGACAAATGCTGGCGCAGGGTCGCTTCGATATCGCCAACGATTTGTCCATAAAACGCCGATTGCTCCGGCGCACCAGCCGGGTCGAGGAAACGGCTGCCGACACCGCTGGCCTGGGCCAGTTGCAGGCGCAAGTCCCGCAGGTCGCGGCACCCGACAGTGCGGGCGAAGCGCGACAGCGTAGCGCTGCTGACTTCCGCCCGTTGGGCCAGTTCATCGAGGCTGGCAGAGGCGGCAAAGCCTACGTCGTCGAGCATCAGCCGGGCGATTCTGCCTTCGCCGGCGCTGAAGGAATCCTGGCGGGAGCGGATCTGGTAGAGGATGTCCATGGCGGCTCCTGTTGGGTGGCGTTGCGCTCAAAGCAAGCGTGAAAGCCCGAGGGTCAAGGCGAACGCGACCACGGAGATCAGCGTTTCGAGCACGGTCCAGGTCTTGAAGGTTTGCGTGACGGTCATATTGAAGTATTCCTTGATCAGCCAGAAGCCGCCGTCGTTGACGTGGGAAAAGATAACCGACCCGGCGCCGGTCGCCAGCACCAGCAGCTCGGGGTGTGGATAACCCAGGCCAATCGCCACGGGCGCGACGATGCCCGAGGCCGTGGTCATTGCCACTGTGGCCGACCCTGTGGCGACGCGCATCAGTGCGGCGAACAGCCAGCCCATGACCAGCGGTGACAACTGGAATTCCTGGGCCAGGCCGACGATCTGTTGCGTGACCCCAGCGTCCACCAGGATCCGGTTCAAACCGCCGCCGGCGCCCACCAACAAAGTGATGCTGGCGGTCGGCGCCAGGCATTCGTTGGTGAATTTGAGGATCGACTCACGGTTGAAGCCCTGAGCCAGGCCGAGGGTCCAGAAGCTGAGGATGGTCGCCAGCAGCAGGGCAATCACCGAGTTGCCGATGAACAGCAGGAATTGATTGAAACCGCTGCCCGGTGTGGAAATCAGGTTGGCCCAGCCGCCGATCAGCATCAGGATCACCGGCAGCAGAATCGTCCCCAGGGTCACGCCGAAGCCCGGCAGGTTCGCGCGCGGCTCACGGTCGAGGAATTGTCGTTCCAACGGATTTTCAGCCGGCAGCTGGATGCGCGGCACGATGAATTTGGCGTACAGCGGGCCGGCGATGATCGCCGTGGGAATGCCGATCAGGATCGCGTACAGCAAGGTCTGCCCCACCGAAGCCTGGAAGGCCTGCACCGCCAGCATCGCCGCCGGATGCGGCGGCACCAGCGCATGGACCACCGACAGCCCGGCGACCATCGGCAGCCCCACCATCAGGATCGACACGCCCACACGCCGGGCGATGGTGAAGGCGATGGGCACCAGCAGCACAAAACCGACTTCGAAGAACAACGGCAGCCCGACCAGGAAGGCAATGCACACCATTGCCCAGTGGGCGTTGCGCTCGCCGAAGCGTTCGATCAACGTCTGCGCCATGCGCTCGGCGCCGCCAGACTCGGCCATCATCTTGCCGAGCATCGTGCCCAGGGCCACCACCAGCGCGATGTGCCCCAGCGTCTTGCCGACACCCGCCTCGTACGCCCCCACCACACCCGAGGGCGGCATCCCGGCCAGCAGTGCCAGGCCAATGGACACCAGGGTAATCACAATGAACGGATTGAGCCGATAACGGGCGATCAGCACGATCAGCGCAATGATCGCGATGGCTGCGTAGACCAATAGCCAATAACCGAAAGCAGGGGCCATGCGTTACTCCTCGAATGGGGTCACGTCGATGTGTTGTGAAACTCATAAATCATTTCGACGACGAATCTTCAAACCCACTGAAACTAATTTTCGCGCACAGATAAAATTTGTCGCTGACGGACATCGCGACACGGCGTTGATGAAAATTCAGCGCAAGACTTTCATCGCCCTCACTTGTTGATCGCTCCCACGCTCCCGCGTGGGAACGCCGCCAGGGACGCTCCGCGTTCCGCTTCTGCAAGGTGACGCAGAGCGTCACGGGATGCATTCCCACGCAGAGCGTGGGAACGATCAACACAACCGACCAACGGCTGGCCGCCCCGCACTCAATTCCGTACCATCCGCACCTGTTTTTTGCACCACTCCCCGGCAGCCGACTCTCCACCGGCGCCCAGTCAGGTAAATCATGAAATCAGCACGTCTTCGCGCCGACGCCCTCGCCGGCCTCACCACCTCTTTCGCCTTGCTCCCCGAATGCATCGCCTTCGCCCTGGTGGCCCACCTCAACCCGCTGATGGGGCTCTACGGCGCGTTCATCATCTGCACGCTGACCGCGTTGTTCGGCGGTCGGCCAGGCATGGTGTCGGGGGCGGCGGGGTCGATGGCCGTGGTCATCATCGCGCTGGTGGTGCAGCACGGCGTGCAATACCTGTTGGCCACCGTGCTGCTGGGCGGGCTGATCATGATGGCGTTCGGGCTGTTGCGGTTGGGCAAGCTGGTGCGCATGGTCCCGCACCCGGTGATGCTCGGCTTCGTCAACGGCCTGGCGATTGTCATTGCGCTGGCCCAACTGGAGCATTTCAAGCAGGGTGAAACCTGGCTCAGCGGCGATCCGCTGTATCTGATGGCTGGCCTGGTGGCGCTGACCATGGCCATCGTCTACCTGCTGCCACGACTGACCCGCAGCGTGCCGCCGGCCCTGGTGGCGATCCTCGGTATCGGCCTGGCGGTCTACCTGCTCGGCCTGCCCACCCGAACGCTGGGCGACATGGCCCATATCGCCGGCGGCTTGCCCGCCCTCGCCTGGCCCGATCTTCCCTGGAACCTGGAGACCCTGCAGATCGTCATGCCCTACGCGGTGATCATGGCAATGGTCGGTTTGCTGGAAACCCTGCTGACCCTGAACCTGACCGATGAAATCACCCAGAGCCGCGGTTATCCGGACCGTGAATGCGTGGCGCTGGGCGCAGCCAATATCGCCTCCGGGCTGTTCGGCGGCATGGGCGGTTGCGCCATGATCGGCCAGACGGTGATCAACCTCAGCTCGGGTGGGCGCGGACGGTTATCGGGCGTGGTGGCCGGGGTGATGGTGTTGCTATTCGTGTTGTTCCTGTCGCCGCTGATCGAGCGCATCCCGCTGGCCGCGCTGGTGGGCGTGATGTTCGTGGTTGCGCAACAGACCTTCGCCTGGGCCTCGCTGCGGGTGATCAACAAGGTGCCGAAGAATGATGTGTTGGTGATCATCGCGGTAACCGTCATTACGGTGTTCACCGACCTGGCGGTGGCCGTGCTCTGCGGCATCGTCATCGCGGCGCTCAACTTCGCCTGGCAACAAGCCCGGGAGCTGTACGCCGACACGCACCAGGAAGCCGACGGCAGCAAACTCTATCGCTTGCACGGCACGCTGTTCTTCGCCTCGACGACACCGTTCCTCAACCAGTTCGACCCGGCCAATGACCCGGCCCAGATCACCCTCGATTGCCGGCATTTGCGCTTCGTCGACTACTCGGCCGTCGCCGCACTCAAGACCCTGCGCGAACGCTACAGCAAAGCCGGCAAGCACCTGCGTGTGTTCCACCTGTCCGAGCGTTGCAAGCAAATGCTCAAGCGCGCGGGCGTGCACCACGACTGACGACATGCCAACACACACCCTGTGGGAGCGAGCTTGCTCGCTCCCACAGGGGTGCTTATTTTGCTGGCACTACCGGTGTCACTCACACCATCTCATCAAGAATCCACTCTACCACCGAGGTCCGCTTTGGCGTCCAACCCAGCAGCTCATGGGCGTTCTTGCCTCGTACACGGCTGTTGGAACCCAGGCCATAGTTGGCCATTTCGTAGCCCCACTCCGCTTCGGCATCGGCCAATGGCCAGTCCTGCGGTTCGCCAAGGTTCAACGCCCGGGCAATGGCGGTGGTCATGTCGATGAACGAGGCTTCGCCGCTTTCGACGAAGTAGAAGGTGCCCGGCTGGTTGCGGGTCAGGGCCAGTTTGTACAACTCGACCACGTCCTCGATGTGCACGTTGGACCAGATGTTCTGTCCCGGCCCGACATGCCGCACCACGCCACTTTTACCTGCCTGTTTGAGCAGGCGCGGCAGTTGCACGCTGTCACGCTTGACGCCCAGGCTGTGGCCGTAGATCAAGGTGTTGCAGATCACCGCCGAGTTCACGCCTTGCTTCGCCGCATCCAGGACCAGGTTGTCGATGGCGACTCGGGCAGCCTTGTCGGCGGTGGGTGCCGGCAGGTCATTTTCGTAGTAGATGGCATCGCTGGAACGACCGCCCGAAGCGTCGCCGACGATGCTCGAACCGCTGGTGTGCAGCAGCACTTTGTTCGAGCCCTTGAGCCCTTCGATCAACGCTTGGACCGCACCGCGGTGGTCGCTGCTGGCGGCATTGATCACCGCATCGGCGGCACGGGCCTGCTCGGTCAGCAGCGCGCTGTCCTCGAGGGTGCCGATAACCGGCTCGATGCCCAGCGCCGTCAGTTCGTTCGCCTGTTCGGCGCTGCGCACCAGACCGATAACTCGATGCCCCGCGCGTACCAGGCCGGTGGCGATGGAACCGCCGATAAAACCGGCAGCGCCGGTGACAAATACGTTCATGGACAAACTCCTTGGCCAGATCAGTGATGGCGGGAGTATCGAGGACCCATCCCTGACGAAACAGTCCACATTGCCCAAATCACTCTTGCCTTGAAGTCACGAATCAGTCCTTGAACTCCCGCGAGGCGTAACCGGCGAGCTTGTCCTGGATGAAGTCCAGGAAGCACTGGATCCGCAAGGCCAGTTGCGAGTTGCGGTAGTACACGGCATTGATCGGCTGGCGATATCCGCTGTTGGCATCGGCCAGCAGCACCTTCAGCCGACCGGCACGGATGTCTTCGCGGGTCATGAAGTCCGACAGACAGGCAATGCCCTGCCCCAGCAGCGCCAAGTGGCGCACGGTCTCGCCGCTGGACGCGCTGATGGCTGGCTGGATCGGCCAACGATCACCGTGTACATGGCGCAGTGGCCACTGGTTGAGGCCCTCGTTCTGGGCAAACCCCAGCAGCGCATGACCTGCCAGCTCGGCGACGCTTGACGGCGTGCCGTGCTGCTTCAGATAAGCGGGACTGGCCAGGATGTGCAACGGGCTGCAACCCAGGGCGCGGGCGTGGAGCGTCGAGTCGGTGAGGGTACCGATGCGGATGGCGATGTCGGTGCTTTGCTCCAGCAGGTCGATGATCAGGTCGTTGCTGTTGAGTTCGAGCTGGATGTCCGGGTAGAGCCTGCGGAACTCTTCGATGTGCGGGACGATGGCATGCAGCATGAACGGCGAGGCCGCGTTGATCCGTAACCGGCCTGCAGGATTTTTCTGGCGGGATGACAGGCGCTCTTCCAGCTCATCCATCTGGTCGAGGATGCCTTTGGCCTGCTCGAAGAAATACTTGCCCTCCTCGGTCAGGTCCATGCGCCGCGTGGTGCGGTTGATCAGCGTGGTGTCGAGCTTGGCCTCCAGCCGCGACAACGTGCGGCTGACCGCCGACGGCGTCTGCCCGACCTGCTCGGCGGCGGCGGAGATGGATCCGCACTCGATCACGCAGACGAAAATCTGCAATTCGTCGGATCTGGCTTTCACGTATCCCCCTGTCGACTGATCTCTCTTGTGGCGAGGGGATTTATCCTCGCTATGTGGGAGCAAAGCTTGATCGCGATGAAGACGCCGCGGTCTTTCGGGAATCGAGGTGTCTGTTTCGCGAGCAAGCTTTGCTCCCACAGTGCAGGTTCACCCACCCGCCACAGGATAGTATCGGGATGCGCAGCAAAAGAAAGGTCACACCTTCAGACCGAACACCTCAACCAAATGCCGCTCATACCGCGCCACATCCTCTTCGATGTTCGGGCGCTTCATCACGTCCACGCACAGGAAGGTCGGCAGGCCGGTCATGCCGAGGAATTGATTGGCCTTGTGAAACGGGAAGTACACCGCGTCCACGCCCTTGGCCTCGAAGAAGTCGGTCGGGTCGTCGAAGGCTTGCTGCGGGGCGTTCCAAGTCAGGGACAACATGTACAGCTTGCCCTGGATCAGGCCACCGCTGCCGTATTTCTGCGAGGCATCGGAACGGGTCCGACCGTCGCTGGCGTAGAGGCTGCCGTGGCCTTCGGTGAAGACTTCGTCGATGTATTTCTTCACGGTCCAGGGCGCGCCCATCCACCAACCCGGCATCTGGTAAATGATCACGTCGGCCCAAAGGAACTTGGCGACTTCTTCCTTGATGTCGTAGCCGCCGTCGATGAAAGTGGTTTTCACATCAAAACCGCCACGGTCCAACACGCTGAGCGCCGTGTCGTGGAGGGTGGCGTTGTAGCGACCGTCGGAGTGAGCGAATTGTTTGCCGCCATTGAGCAACAGGACTTTTTTCATGGGGAGTCTCATCGGGTTCCACGGCATGGGCCGTCAAAGGCCGCCGCATGGAAAGGTTGAAAATGATGGCGGCAGAATAACGATGAGTTTTATGGGGAATAAGCCGCCCGACGGCAAAACTGATTTGACCTATACGCACGAATGGGCGACCGATTATTGCCTTAGACTTCGAGACCTCTTTTATCTCAGGAGCCACCTCGATGAGCGAACTGCACGGTTTCATCCTGCACGCCAAGACCCGTCCGGAAAAAGCCGAAGCCTTCGAAGCGCTGTTCCGCGCCTACGTCGAGCCAAGCCGTGGCGAGCCCGGCTGCATCGAATATCACATGCTGCGGGACCAGCAGGATCCGACGCTGTTCATCTTCTATGAGATCTGGGCATCCCAGGCGCATCTGGAGGTTCACTCGAACCTGCCGCACATGCAGCAGTTCTTCGAACAACGCATGGATTATCTGGAACGCGACTTCGAAATCCGCCGCGTCGACATGCTCAGCCCGTCCTCGGCTAGCCGCTGATCAGCAGATGGCCGCCGAGCACGCCGAGGCCGATGAAAAACACCCGCTTGAACAACACGGCGCTGATCCGCTGGCGCAACCATTGCCCCAGCCACATCCCCAGCAGCGCCGGTGCCACCGCCAGCAACGAAGCGCTCAATTCGCCCCCGCCCAGTGCGCCGCGCCACAACAGGCCGGCGGCCAGGGCCAGGGTAGAAACGGTGAATGACAGGCCCAAGGCCTGTACCAGTTCGTCCTTGCTCAGGCCCAGCGCTTGCAGATAGGGCACCGCCGGAATGACGAATACGCCAGTGGCGGATGTGATGAGGCCGGTGAGCAACCCGCAGAGCGGAGCGATCCACGGCTCGACATGGGCGCCGACCCGCAGCGTTGGCAGCAACAGCCCGCTCAACGCATACAGCACTAGCGCCGCGCCCAAAGCCCGCACCACCCAGGCCCCGCCCGTCATGCCGAGCCACAGCGTACCGAGCCCGGTGCCAATGAAAATCGCCAGCAACAGCGGCCACAGACGCCGGAGAAGGGCTTGCAGATGGCCGCCGAAAGCCAGTTGCCAGAGATTGGTCAGGGTCGCCGGGATGATGAGCAGCGCCGCAGCCTGCGTCGGGGCCATAGCCAGCCCAAGCAAACCCATGGAGATGGTCGGCAGGCCGAGGCCGATCACACCCTTGATGGTGCCGGCCAGCAGGAAGGTGCCGACAACCAGCAAAGAAAGGGCCAGACCGAGGTTCTGATAGAAAGCAATGAGTGTGTCCATGGGGGTATCGTGCGCCCAGGGCCTTGGCTTGAAAATCTGCCATATACTGAGGCTGCCTCTCTTGGGGCAAGAGGCTGTGCACTCGCTGATGCGGCCCACGCCATCGCGAGCAAGCTCGCTCCCACAGTTGAAATGCAATCCCATGTGGGAGCGAGCTTGCTCGCGATGACGATAAACCAAGCGCCACAGCACTTGAGACAGGATCCCCGCCCATGCACTTCGACCTCACCGACCTGCGCCTCTACCTGAACATCCTCGACACCGGCAACATCACCGCCGGTGCGGCTCGCAGCCATTTGTCCCTGGCCGCGGCCAGCGCACGAGTGCGAGCCATGGAAGCCTCCTTGGGCATCGACCTGCTTGAGCGCGGGCGGCGTGGCGTAACGCCCACTCCCGCGGGTAAAGCTCTGGCCGAGCACGCCCGGATCCTGCTGCAACAGGCCGAACGCCTGCGACAGGACCTGGCCGAATACGCCAAGGGCGTCAAAGGCCGGGTGCGGCTGCTGTGCAACACCAGCGCCATGACCGAATACCTGCCCGAGCTGCTGGCCGGTTTTCTCCAGGCCCATCCCAACCTCGACATTGACCTGCAGGAATTGCCTAGCTCACGGATCACCCACGCGCTGCGCCAAGGCGCGGCAGACCTCGGGATCGTTTCCGACGCAGTGGACACCGAGGGCCTTCAGACCTGGCCTTTTCGCGACGATCCGCTGGTATTGATCCTACCGACCGGACACCCCCTGGCTGACGGTCGCGCCATACGTTTCAGCGAGACCCTCAGCCACGACTATGTCGGCCTGAACGCCTCCAGCGCCCTGGCGATCCACCTGGAAGAGCAGGCCCTGCACATCGGCTCACGCATGCAAGTGCGCATTCGTGCCGAGGGTTTCGACGGGATGATTCGCATGGTGGCCCATGGTGCAGGCATTGCCATCGTGCCAATGGCTGCCATCGACCGGCGCCCACCCGAGCCTTCGTATCAATGCGTCCCGCTGCAAGAGGCCTGGGCGCACCGGGCGTTGCTGCTGTGCGCCCGCAACTTCGACGGTTTGCCGGCCTACGCCACGGCCCTGGCTCGGCATCTGGCCGATTGATGCGCGCTTCTGGATAGCCCGGTGTCGACCACAGACATCTACCCGCTCATGCCGCGCGTTAGGGTGCCTGTTCTCTTCTGCCCCTTTCGGAGCTCACATGACCGCACCCATCACCGTCCTGCGCGACACCCATCCGCTGCCCGTACTCGACGCCTGCAAATGGGAAAAACTCGAAGGCGACCCGCACACCGTCAACCTCAACGCCTACACCAGCGAAGACGGCAGCAAGATCATGGGCACCTGGATCTGCACACCCGGCAAATGGCGTGTGGATTACGTGAAGTGGGAGTACTGCCATTTCCAGGAAGGCTACTGCATCATCACCCCGGACGGCATGGCGCCGATCCATCTGCGGGCCGGTGACATCTTCGTCGTCGAGCCAGGCATGAAAGGCACTTGGGAAGTGGTCGAAACCGTGCGCAAATATTTCGTCTTTGCCTGAAACAAAAAACCGAGAGGCCACCCGACATGGTCTCTCGGAAAACAATTTGCAGATTGCGCAGCCTCTGTGGCGACGGAGCAATCTGTGGGAGCAAGGCTTGCCCGCGATGCAGGCACCTCGTTCTCTCAGAGACCGCATCGCCTGTAATCGCGGGCAAGCCTTGCTCCCACAGATAATTGCCCTTGCCACAAAAGCCCGTCGATATCGCCGCTCTTACTGCGGCTTGCGATAGCTGTTCACAATCGCCGAAAAGTCCTTGCCGCCCTCGCCCCGCTGGCTCATCGCTTGGTACAACTGCTGCGCCACCGCCCCCAGCACAACTGGCTGATGGGCCTGCCGCGCGGCTTCGGTCGCCAGGCCCAGGTCCTTGAGCATCAGGTCGGCGCCAAAGCCCCCCGTGTAGCCACGGGACGCCGGTGCCGTTTCGATCACGCCGGGCCATGGGTTGTAGGTGTCCGAACTCCAGCAACGGCCCGTCGAACTGTTGATGATGCCGGCCAACACCTGGGTGTCGATCCCCAAGGCATCGCCCAACGCCATGGCTTCGCTGACACCCACCATGGAAATTCCCAGCAGCAGGTTGTTGCAGATCTTGGCGATCTGCCCGGTGCCGACTTCGCCACAGTGCACGATGTTACGGCCCATTTGCGCCAGCACCGGTTGCAAGGTGGCGAACAACTCGGCCGTGGCACCAACCATGAAGGTCAACGTGCCCGCCGCCGCACCGCCAGTGCCGCCCGAGACCGGCGCATCGGCCATCGCCACCCCTTGTTTCGCCGCGGCAGCCGCCACGTCGCGGGCGGTTTGTGGATCGATGGTGCTGCAATCCACCGCCGGTGTGCCGGCGGCGATGCCAGCCAGCACACCATCTTCACCCAGCCAGACACTGCGCACATGAGCGGCGGCCGGCAGCATGGTGATCACCAGAGCAGCGCCCTGGGCCGCGTCGCGCGGCGAGGCGCTGATCGTGCCGCCCAACGCCGCCAGTTCAGCCAGCACCGTCTGGTTCAGGTCGAACAGGTTCAGCGAATGGCCAGCCTTGAGCAGGTTGCGCGCCATGGGGGCGCCCATGTTGCCCAGGCCGATAAATGCGATGTTCATGTCCGGCTCCTTAACGCAAATTGATGGTGGTGTTCACACCGTCATTGACGCTGTCGTCATCGAACCAGCGCGCGGTCACGGTCTTGGTCTGAGTGTAGAACTGCACCACTTGTTTGCCGTACGGACCGAGGTCGCCGAGTTTCGAGCCGCGGGAACCGGTGAAGCTGAAGAACGGCACCGGCACCGGGATCGGAATGTTGATGCCCACCTGGCCGACGTCGATTTCGCTCTGGAATTTGCGCGCCGCCGCACCGCTCTGGGTGAACAGGCCAGTGCCGTTGCCGAATGGGTTGGCGTTGACCAGGGCAATCGCCTGATCCAGGGTGTCGACTTCCAGCACCACCAGCACCGGGCCGAAGATTTCTTCGGTGTAGATACGCATGTCGGTGGTCACGCCGGAAAACAGGGTCGGGCCAACGAAATTGCCCTGCTCGAAGCCCGGCACGCTGATGCCACGACCATCGAGCTCCAGCTTCGCCCCCTGCTGCACGCCACTCTCGATCAATTCGAGGATCCGCGCCTTGGCGCGCTTGGAAATCACCGGGCCGACGTCAGTGCCCGGCTCGCTGCCGGCATTGACCTTGAGCTTCTGTGCCAGGGCCTTGAGCTCCGGCAACCACTGCTTGGCAGCGCCCACCAGCACCACCACGGAGGTGGCCATGCAACGCTGGCCCGCCGCTCCGAAACCGGCGCCGACCAAGGCGTTGAGGGTCTGTTCACGATTGGCATCAGGCAACACCACCGCGTGGTTCTTGGCGCCCATCATCGACTGCACGCGCTTGCCGTGGCGACCCGCCAGGTCATACACGTGGGTGCCGACCGCCGTCGAGCCGACGAACGAAACCGCCTTGATGTCCTTGTGGGTGCAGAGCGCATCCACCACGTCCTTGCCGCCGTGCACCACGTTGAGCACGCCCGCCGGTACGCCGGCCTCGATGGCCAGTTCCACCAGGAGCATGGTCGACAGCGGGTCCTGTTCCGATGGCTTGAGCACAAAGGTGTTGCCGCAGGCGATGGCCATCGGGAACATCCACAGCGGAATCATCGCCGGGAAGTTGAACGGGGTAATGCCCGCACACACACCAATCGGCTGGCGCAGCGTGTAGGTATCAACGCCACCGGCAACGTTCTCGGCAAATTCGCCCATCTGCAGGGTGCCGATGGAACAGGCGTGCTCGACCACTTCCAGGCCACGGAAAATATCGCCCTCGGCATCAGCGATGGTCTTGCCCTGTTCGGCGCTGAGCACCGCGGCGATGCGCTTGGAGTGCTCGCGGATCAACGCCTGGAGCTTGAGCATGATGCGCATCCGCGCGCCGATGGGTGTCAGTTTCCAGGTCTGGAAAGCACGCTGGGCGGCGGCGATGGCGGCATCGACTTCCGAGGCCGTGGCGAACGGAACCTTTGCCAACACCTGCTGGGTGGCCGGGTTGACGATGTCGTGCCATTCGCTGGATTGGGATTCAACCCACTCGCCATCGATCAGCAGTCTGACGGTTTGCAGGGTGGTATCGCTGGGCGTAAGGGAAACGTTCATGCTGGCCTCCGGGATTGTTCTTATAGAGAGCGCTGGTTCAGCAAAAACCAAGGTGCATGGGACACGCTTGGTGATGAGACTGTTTTTGGAGTATAGATGTGCAAACTTCTAATAAGAATGCACATAAAAGCCGGTCCAACATGCAAAAAAACATCACCTCCCTGGGGTCGCTGAATTGGGACGACCTCAAGTTTTTCCTCGAAGTGGCTCGCACCCGCAAGGCCAGCACGGCCGCCAAGCGCCTGGCCGTCGACTACACCACGGTGTCGCGACGCATCAGCTCGCTGGAAGCCTCGTTGGGCACGCTGCTGTTCGAGAAATCCCGGACCAACGGTTTTGTCCTGACGGCCGAAGGCCAGCGCCTGCTGGGTTACGCCGAATCCATCGAAAGTACCCTGCACATGGCCTGCGAGCAGGTTTCAGGCTCTGGCGTCGCACTGTCCGGCCACGTGCGCATGGGCTGCACCGAAGGCTTCGGCAGCTTCTTCATCACCCCGCAACTGAGCCACTTCGTCGACGCCTACCCGGCCATTTCGGTAGACATCCTCCCGCTGCCGCACTTCATCAGCCTCTCCAAGCGCGAAGCCGACATCGTCATCGCCCTCGAACGCCCCGAACATGGCCCGTATGTGTGCTGCAAATTGTGCGACTACCGACTGCAGCTCTACGCCACCCAGCAATACCTGGACAACCACCCACCCATCCAGCGCCCGGCCGACTTGAGCAAGCACTCATTCATCAGCTACGTGGATGACCTGGCGTTCAGTTCCGAGTTGCTCTACCTGGCCAACGTACTGCCCGGCGCCAATGCCCACCTGCGCAGCACCAGCGTGATCGCGCAATTCGTGGCAGCGCAGCAAGGCCGCTCGCTGGCAATCCTGCCCTGCTTCCTCGCCGCCCAGGACCCACGGCTGTTGCCGGTGTTGCCGGAGGACATCACCGTCACCCGGCAATTCTGGATGTACTGTCGGGAGGACTTGAGGAAGCTGAAGCGGATTACGTTGTTGTGGGATTACATTCGCGAAGTGACTGAATTGAATCGGCCGTTACTGCTAGGGGAAACACGAGAGCTCAGGTTCACGGATTGAACCTCTGGACGGAGAGTCAGATCGTGCCATCACAACAAAGCTGGCAGCCTCTGCCTACATATAATACGGGCCTCAACAGAGTACCATCGCAAGCTGAAAAAATTAGCCGTACCTGCGTGAATGAAGATGATAGGCCTTAGAAAACCAAGCCTGCACAATCAAATCGCTCAAGATAGGAAAAACCGATGCTCAAGTCACTTCATCTAAAAAATGTCGGCCCCGCGCCAGAGATGCAGATGGAGCTCGCACCGCGACTTAACCTGATCACGGGTGACAATGGTCTTGGTAAGAGTTTTTTGATTGATGTCGCGTGGTGGGCTCTCACGCGGAAGTGGCCTCAGGACCTTAATACTAATCTGACCTCAGGTTACGGCGCTCGCCCCACCGAAATCACAGAAAAATCGACCATTGAATTCGAGGTGGAAAGCAAAACTGGACGGGTTAAATACGAAAGTACTTACGTACCCGATGAGCAATCCTGGCTTGGTAAAGCGGGTCGCCCATGGAACCCCGGTCTCGTCGTATATGCGCTTGCTGACGGTGGATTTGCTGTTTGGGATCCTGCACGTAATTACTGGAAAAAGAAGGGAAACGTCGACATTCAGGATAGAGTTCCTGCTTATGTATTTAGCTCAAAGGATGTCTGGGATGGTCTGCGAATTCCGATCGACGAAAAACCAACGCAAGTAAGCAATGGCCTTGTAGCGGACTGGGCATCGTGGATACGCGAGCGGGGTGAGGATGCAAGGCGTATGGCCGCTGTGCTGGAAGTGCTTGCTCCAACTGGAGGTGATGACAGCCTGAAACCAGGAGAAAGCTTCGCAAGATTATCTATTAACGATGCGCGTGACATTCCGACCATCCGCATGGGGTACGGTCGAGAGGTTCCAATCCTTTATGCATCTTTGGGCGTACGACGCATTACCGCACTCGCTTACATGCTCTCTTGGGCCTGGCGTGAGCATCTGATCGCGTCCAAACAACTTGGACAAGTACCCTCGTCACGTATCGTGCTTCTCTTTGACGAGATTGAAGCCCATCTTCATCCGCGCTGGCAACGTGCTGTGGTCCCTGCGCTTCTGAAAGTGATGCAAAAACTGACCAATGACGAGGACGCCAGGGTGCAGCTTATTGCCGCCACTCACTCGCCGCTCGTTCTTGCTTCGGTAGAGCCGCTTTTCGATAGCGGTCAGGACGCATGGTTTGATCTCGACTTTGAAAACCAAGAAGTTATTCTGCGCAAACGTCCATTTGTACGCAGAGGAGAAGTCGGAAACTGGTTAACCAGCGAAGCCTTCGATCTCGGCGAACCACGTTCAATTGAAGCCGAAGTCGCTATGCGTGAGGCACTCAACCTTTGTCGGCAAGCCACTCCGGAGGATACGGATATCGAGCGCGTCAACACACTTCTCCAGTCAGCACTCGGCGACACTGATCGGTTTTGGGTTCGATGGACCGCTTTTAGAGAATCACTCAAGGCTCCAAAGGGAAAGAAAAAGTGATCCCGGTTGCAAAAGCCAGAAAACCAAAAACATTTGACGAAAAAGTTTACCAGCCAGGCTTGCGCGCCATTTCAGAAATGGTCGGAAAACCTCCGCGCCATCCTCGGCAAGGCGGTAAACCATTCAAGAAGATTGCCAATAGAGAGCGTGACATTCCAGCCGAAAAATTCCCGACTTACTGGACCGAAGCTCTAAATGAGATGATGCACGCCTACCGGCAGCTCTGTGCCTATTCTTGCTTTCGTATTCATCCCGTCACAGGTGCACGCTCCGCAGATCACTTTGCACCTAAGAAAGCTGGCGAGAGGTTTACAAATGGTCGAATTATCGACTGTGTTGTAGTCGTATGAATGCTCGTAAGAAGGATTGGGTTGGAATTATGGATCCATTCAAAGTTCAGCCTGATTGGTTTCAGCTTGAGCTCGTTGGCTTCCAGGTTATCCCCGATAGAAATTTACCCCTGAATATCCAAAACGATATTCAAAGTACAATCACGGCACTGGGACTAGACGATTTCCGAAGCGAGCGCGAACAGGACGCAGAGCGCTACTGGCAAAACGACTACTCACTCAAGATTCTTAAAATGGAGTCGCCCTTCGTAGCGTACGAGCTTTACCGTCAGGGCCGACTAAACCCTATGGATACTTGGTAACAGGTCCCTGCCGTCATCTTTTATGTATCGCCTTATTTATGGAATTACTTCGCGAAGTGACTGAGCAGAACCAGCCACTGCTGATGGGCGACAGCCGGGAGATGGTGTTCGCCGACTAGTCGGCGATGACCACGATGGCGACGCGGCGGTTCTCGGTGCGGCCGCTGGCGGTGTCGTTGGAGGCGACCGGTTTGCTGCTGCCCAGGCCGCGCAATTGGACGTTCTCTTCGCGCATGCCAACGCTTGTCAGCACCTTGCTCACGCTGGCGGCCCGCCGCATCGACAGTTGTTCGTTGTAGGCCTGGGAGCCCGATGCGTCGGTATGACCATCGACGCGTACCCGCTGGATTCCCGCCCCCAGCAGTGCCTTGCCGATACGCTCGACGATTTCGGTACTGGCCGGGTTGAGGTTTTCCACGTCACTGCCGAACAGCACCTTGCCCGACAGACCGAACGCCCAGCCATCGTCAGTCAATTCGAACCCTTGTTGCTTGAGTACGGCGATTTGCGCCGGGGTCAGGCCCTTCTGCGGTGCCGTCTGGCAACCGCTCATGGCCAGGACGGCCAGCAACAAAAACGCCGCGAACCAGCGCAGGGAAAATAAAGGATATGAACGCACGAGTCAGCTCCTGGTTTGAAGATCAGCGACGGAGTGATCCGACTCCGCCGTATGTTGACCGCCTCGGGCGAGGCGTTTGGCTTGGTACATCGCCGCATCGGCGGCATGGAGAAGGGTGCCCGGTGTCGCACCATCATCGGGGTAAACGGCAATGCCGATACTGAGGGACGTCAGCACTGAAGCATTGCCGGGCAATTGAATCGGCATTTCCATGCTGGCGATGATTTTTTCAGCGATCCGCTCGGCGTCCTCGGCCTTGTGCAGAGGTGCCAACAGCACGGCGAACTCATCGCCCCCCAGGCGTGCAACCAAGTCGTCTTCACGCAACTGTGCCCGGACCCGGGTCGCCACGGCCGTCAGCACCGCGTCACCGGCAGCGTGGCCGAAATTGTCGTTGATGCCCTTGAACCGGTCGCTGTCCAGGTACAACACGGCCACTTGCTCGTTGAGCTTGCTGGCGTTGCGCAAGGCGCGGATCAGCCGGCCCTCGAAAAACGCCCGGTTCGGCAAGCCGGTCAAGCTGTCGTGACTGGCCTGGTGTGCCAGGGTTTCGTTTTCGCTTTGCAGGTGAGTCTGCCAGGACTCCAGTTCGTCGAGCAGTGCATTGAAGTCATTGGCCAGGTTATCCAGTTCGGCGATGGCGGCCGGCGGCACGCGCCGGTCCAGAGCCCGCTCGCTGCGTGCCGCGTGGGCCACGTCGGCCAGGCTGCGCAATGGTCCGGTGATCGCCCGCAGCTGACGTCGCGCCAGGTACAACGCTACCCAGGCACTCACCGCCGTGCACAAAATGATCCCCGCCAGACCGCTGAGCAAAAAGCGCAACAGGCTGCCGCCATGCCCTGCCAATAGAATGCTGCCGATGTTCCGCCCTTGATGAACGATCGGCAGACTGATGGGCTTTTCCAAAAACGCCTTGGCAATGTGCATTTCCAGTTCCGACAATAAACCGGTATCCGGACGTTTCCAGCGCGCCAACAGGCGGCCGTGCTCATTGAACACTTGGGCATCGGCGACCTCCTCGGTGGAGGCAATCAACGCCAGCGCCTCGGTGGCCGCCGCCGCGTCATCGAATACCACGGCCGCTTCCACGGTGTAGTTGATCGAGCGGGCGATCAGGTGCAGGTTGTGATCGGCGTAGACCCGCAACGCAAGCACACCCAGCAACGTCAGGGAAACACTGGCCATGGTGATCGCCACCAACGCGACAATCAGGTGGCCGCGCCCGATGACCGAGCCCAGGGTGGGACGGACCCGCGAATTGGACAGGCTCATGGTACTGCCGGCCTGCGACGGGAAAGCTGCAGAACGCTCGGATGGATACGCACGCCACTGCGCGCTACCGAGTCGAGGTTGACCTCGAACGATACCTGCTCATCACCGACCCGTAGACAGAACAGGCTCCCCACGGTGCACTGGTCACCGCCTTCGCTGATGCTCAACACAGGCTTGCCAATCAGGGAGTCAAACAGACGAGTACGCTCGTCGCTGGTCAGCCTGCCGATGTAGACGGCGTTGCAGTCCGTGGCGATGTTGGGGTGATCGGCCAGCAATCGCTGCACGGTCACCGGTCGACCGGTGGCCTGGGTGGTGCCCTTGACCAGGTCGTCGGTGTATTGGGTCGGGCCGACGATGCACAGTTGCAACTGCGCAGGCTCTACTGGCCAGCGCGCGTAGCTGAGAATGCCCAAGACGACTTGAGTGACCGATTCGGCCCGCTGTTCAGCCCGGCTCGTGGAGGACGGGTCTTCGGCAAGCACCATAGGCGACAGCAACCACAGAAGACCGGCAAGCAGATAATGCCCCCAGTCCTTGCTGCGCACAGCCTCCCGAACCGCCACTTTCATGGAAAATCTCTAGGTAATACGATAAGTGTCGGAACGATAGCACAGTGCCAAAAAGCCAGCGAGCCGGCGCCCTACGGACATATCTGACAGAAAACAGCCAAAATCGTGACTCCAGCATTGAATCACGAAAGCTGATCATTCAGTCATCACCCTCCAGTTCCAACATGAGCCCGCTCAAGCGCTTGACCTTGCGCCGCACCGCCTCCTCAAACACCCCCGCTCGCGGCTCAATCAGGCTGAACCATTGCTTGCCCCGAGTAATGGCGGTGTACACCAACTCCTTGGTCAATACCGGGTTCAGCGCATCCGGGAGAATCAACGCGGTATGGGTGAATTCCGAGCCCTGGGATTTGTGCACCGTCATGGCATACACGGTTTCCACATCATTCAGGCGGCTGGGCAGGACGAAACGCACACCGCCCTGACCGTCGTTGCGCGGGAAAGCGACCCGCAGAACCTGTTTTCCAGCATCAGGCCCGTCACGCTCGGGCAACTTGAGGGCGATACCGATATCGCCGTTCATCAGCCCCAGCCCATAGTCGTTGCGGGTCATCAGCACCGGGCGTCCTTCGTACCACTGATGATCGCTATCGATAAGGCGTGCCTTGAGCAAGGCGGCGGTGATTCGCAGGTTCAGTCCTTCGACGCCCCACGGACCTTTGCGCACCGCGCAAAGCAATTGGAATTCGTCGAAGGCCGCCAGGACTTCCCGGGCCCAATCGGTCCAGCAACGATCTTCCAGCGGGCGAGAATTGACCGGGCGTCGCTGCCGTAGCAGGCTCAGGTAATGCCGATAACCCTGGGGCCCATCTGGCTTGCCGTCGAGTAACAGCCTCTCCAGTTTCGTGTCGTGTTCACTCGCCAATTTCAGGGAAGACAGATCGGCATGCTGCCCTTGCTCCAGCAACTGACGGGCTTTTTCAGGCTGCTGCTGGTTGACCCAGCGAGCCAGCTGACCGATCCCGCTGCCTTCGCCGAAGCGCCGGGAATGCCTGAGCATGACCACTTGCTGTGCCAGGGGATGAGTGCCGTCGAGGTCCTGTTGCAGGTCACTGGCGGCCAGGTTTTCACCACTGACCGACTCAAGCCAGGCTCGGGTCCGGGGGCTATACCAGCCCTCCTCGGCGTCTCGACACAAATCCCCAAGCACCGCACCGGCTTCTACAGAGGCCAACTGGTCCTTGTCCCCCAGCAACACCAACCGTGCATGGGCCGGCAGCGCATCCAGCAGATTGGCCATCATCTCCAGGTCGATCATCGACGCTTCATCGACCACCAGCACATCCAATGGCAAGCGATTGCCTGCATGGTGGCGAAAATGCCGGGTACCGGGGCGGCTACCCAGCAAACGATGGACTGTCGTGACGTCGCAGGGAATCCGTTCGCGCACCGCGTCGTCCACATCCAGGGTCCGGACCTGCTGGCTGATGGATTCGGTCAGGCGCGCCGCCGCCTTGCCGGTGGGCGCGGCCAGGCGAATCCGCAGCGGCTTCCCAGCTTCGACGGCCGGTGCCTGCAGCAGCGCCAGCAGGCGCACAACGGTGGTGGTCTTGCCGGTGCCCGGGCCACCGGTCACGATACTGAAGGCCCCGCGGGTCGCCAGCGCGCAGGCCAGTTTCTGCCAATCGATCGGGCCGCTGGCATTGGCTGGCCCGAACAACCCGTCCAAACGCTCGCGCAGGTCGCCGGGCGCCGCTTCATGCTCGATAAGCCGTTGACGCAACGCTTCATCGATTCGCCGTTCATAACCCCAGTAGCGGCGCAGATAAAGACGCTTGCCAGACAACACCAACGGACGTTGCTGCGCCTCTTCGCTCCCATCCACGGCCAGGGCCACCAGACGACTGGACGCCAGGACCTTGCACCAATGGACTCCGTCCAGTGTCGCCAATATTTGCGATGGCAACAGCATCACGCCCGTCTGCAGGTCACCCTCGGGAGGCAGCGACAGAGCAAAATCCGGTTCCTTGAGGGTCTCGAACACATCCAGGCAAACATGCCCGTGACCCAGTTGATGACTGGTCAGCGCAGCGGCGAGCAGGACCAATGGATCATCGTCAGGTGCCAGCTCATGGAGGAAGGCCACGAAGGCCTTGTCCAAGGCGCGCAACCAGCCGCGCTCGACCCAGCGCGTCAGTAACAACAGCAGGTCCTGCGCACGGCTCAAGGGTGCCAACTCCACCAGGCTTTGGTCGTCGGACGATTTAGGCAGCAGGTCGGCAAAAGAACGACTCATAGCAATTCCCCCTGTACCCACGCCGGCTCGGCTTTGGGTTCGGGCGCCCCCTGGAACAGGCGATCCAGTTGTTCGATCAATGCCCGTGGCGGCTTGGTGAAATACACCCCCTGACTGGCCGAGCGGGTTCCGCGAAGGAACAGGTACAACGCGCCGCCGACATGCCGGTCGTAGTCGTAATCGGGGAGCCGTGCCTTGAGCTGGCGATGCAGGGCCAAGAGGTACAGCACGTATTGCAGGTCGTAGCGATGGTCCAGGATCGACTGTTCCATGGCCGGTACGGTGTAGGCCATGTCATCGACACCCAGCCAGTTGGATTTGTAATCGGCCACGTAGTACCGACCGTCGTGCTCGAACGTCAAATCGATGAAGCCTTTGAACATGCCGTTGAGCAGCACCGGCTCCGCCGCGACGCGGGCCACACCGCCATGGGTGAACCGGCAAACCAGCTGGTCGAGCTTTTGCACATCGACCTTGTGGCTGGCGAACCAGAACTCCATCTCCACCTGGAATTGGCTCAGGTGTTCAAGCACCACTGGCGCCTGGTCGTTGCCAACGTGCATGGGCATCTTGATCAGGTGCTGCAGCCAATCGCTCAGCGTGGTGATCCAGCCTTTCCAGCCTCGGCGATTGCAGCGTCGGCCAATGGCATCCTCGATATCCGCAGGCGCCGATGAAAAACCCTCCCCGGCGGCCCACTCCAGCAGGCCATGCAGGAAAGTGCCGGGGTTGGGGCCACGGGGAAAACGGTGGATGTCGCCACCGACAGCGATGGTCTCCCTGGGAGCGTCCGGGTCCAGTCGTTCATCGTCAAACAGTTTCTGGGCCTGGGGACTCTCTGGCGCGGTATCGCTACCTTCGCTCAGGCTTTCGCTGATGCGTAAGGCACTGTAGGACGCGATCCACCAGTTCTCGCTGGCTTTTCGCAAGGGCACCAAGGGTTCAAGCAACACGGCTTCGTTGCGCGGGGGCCGGTAGTGCTCGTCGGTGGCTTCGGGCATTGGCTGGTAGCTCACCGCGTCGCTGCCTTGTTGCAGGTCTTCCAGCCAACGCCTCAACTCCACCGACTCGGTCAGCGGTGCACCACCGCCCAATAGATACCCCAGCGCGGACACATGGAGGATCGAGCGATTGTTGCTGCCCCGCTTGAGATCCGCGACACCTAGCCAGCAGGCATGTTGTGCACGGGTCAGAGCCACGTAGAGAAGCCGCAGATCCTCGGCCAGACGCTCGTCATCGGCCTTGGCGATCAATTCGGCAGTGGGCTTGAGGCTGATCTGCGCCTTGTTGGCCTCATCGTGGTAGTGCAATGGCAGTCGACTGCCGTCCACCGGTTTCGTCGAGCAGATGAAGGGCAAGAAGACCAACGGATATTCAAGCCCTTTGGACTTGTGGATCGTGACCACCTTGACCAGTTGCTCATCGCTTTCCAGGCGCAGGATCTGCTCTTCTCCCGCCTGCCCGGACAAGGCCAGGTGCTCGGACAAATGCCGGATCAAGGCTTGTTCGCCATCCAGTTCACCGGCCGCCTGCTGCAACAGTTCGCAAAGGTGCAACAAGTTGGTCAGCACCCGCTCGCCATCGCTGCGCGCCATCAAGGCCTGGGGCAGTTCGAAATCATGCAGCAGGCGCCGCAACATCGGCAGCACGCCCTGGCTGCGCCAGACCGTACGATAACCGCGGAACTGCATGACCCGGGCTTCCCAGGCCAGCTCATCCTGATTGAGACGTTCCAGTTCCGTCAGCGACAGGTTCAACGTGATGCTGGCCAGGGCCGCCCGTAGCGGTCGTTCGGCATCCGGCTCGGCACAGGCCTTGAGCCAGACAAGCAAATCACGCGCTTCCTGCGAGGCAAAGACCGAATCCTTGTCGGACAGATAGACACTGCGCACGCCTCGCGCGGACAACGCATCTCGCACCGCCTGCGCTTCTTTACCATCGCGCACCAGGATGGCGATATCTGCCGGGCGCACGCCTCGCAGCACTTCTCCATCGACCGTGAAGCCGTCGCGTCCCGACTGGCCGCCGTTGAGCAACGCCGTGATCTCACTGGCACAGGCGGCCGCCATCGATTGTCGATACACCGCACCGGAAAGCGGCTGCTCCGACGACAGGTGCCAGATGTTCAGCGCCGCGACCGCCTGCCCAGCGACCTGCAAGGACTCCTTGCGCCCCTGGGACTCAACGGACAGGAACGGCACCGGGTTCTCGCCCGAAGGCTCACGGAACAGAAAAGCCCCACGCCCCGTCGGGCGGGACTCGGCATTCTGGAAAACATGGTTGACCGCATCAACCATGGCATGGCTGGAACGGAAATTCGTGCCCAGCGTGTGCAGCCTGCCAGCAGTGGCTTCGCGAGCGCGCAGATAGGTATAGATGTCGGCACCGCGAAAAGCGTAGATCGCCTGCTTCGGATCGCCGATCAGGAAAAGTCCGGTCCCGGGGTCGTTGTCTTCGATACGGTAGATGCTTTCGAAGATCCGGTATTGAACCGGGTCGGTGTCCTGGAACTCATCGATCAGCGCCACCGGAAACTGCTCGCGGATCAGGCTCGCCAGACGCTCGCCTCCGTCGGCCTGCAGGGCTGCATCGAGACGCAGCAGCATGTCATCGAAGCCCATCTCGGCGCGGCGACGCTTCTCTGCCTCGAAGCGCGCCCCGACCCATTGCGCAGCATGCTGCAGCACGGCGGCATCTGGTGTGGGCAACGCATCCAGGCTGGCCTTGAGACTGGCCATGGCGTCCAACCCGGGGTGGTTGGGCACTTCACCTTTCCAGGCTTCGGCCATGCCCTCGGGCGTCAACCGCGAGAACCCGGTGCCGATGTCCAACAGCTCAAGGCTTTCGTCATCGACCCAGGCAGTGATTTTCTGAAACCACGGTTCGAAGTAACGCGCCTGCATCTTGCGCCCATCGACAGACTTGCTGGCAACGCCTTGCTGGCAGATCTGCAACAGTTCCACCACCCATTGCCGCCACGGCGCCTTGAGATCGAGCAAGGCGGCACTGCGCTCCTGCAAGGCCGCTGCGATGAGTTCGGCAGGCTCAAGTCCGTCACCATCGCCACGCTCGCTGGAAAACAAACCTCGCACCCGCGGCAACAGTGCAGCAGGCCCTCCCCAATGGGTACGCACCCAGTTCAGTGCCTCGCCTTGCATCGAATAGCAGAACAACCGCCAATAATCGCGCAGAACCTCGCCCAGCAATTCGCTGTGGTCGGTTTCCAGGGTCTGGGTGAACAGGCTACCGCTGTCAAAGGCGTGCTCACGCAACATGCGCTGGCACCAACTGTGGATGGTCGAGACGGCCGCTTCGTCCATCCACTGCGCAGCGATGTCCAGCCGGTTCGCACAGCCAGGCCATTGGTCAGCGTTGAACTCATCGCGCAACGCGGCGATCAGCGAGTCCGGGGCGGGAATTTCGTCACGGAAGAAACGCGCTGCTTCGGCCAGACGGGTGCGAATTCGTTCACGCAACTCTTTGGTGGCGGCATCCGTGAAGGTCACTACCAGGATTTGCGGTGGAAGCAACTCGCGGCCAAAGCCGGACGCCGAACCGCCATGCCCCAGCACCAGACGCAGGTACAACGCCGAAATGGTGAAGGTCTTGCCGGTGCCGGCGCTGGCCTCGATCAGTTGGCTGCCACGTAGCGGGAAAGCCAGGGCCAATGGTGTCTGTCGACTCATGAACGGGCTTCCTCGCCGACCAATGAACGCCATGGGGCTTCGAGCAACGGCCGGTAAAGCGCATCGCACCAATCGGGGAATGTTTCGTCAGCCATCAAGGCATCGAAATCAGGAAACTGTCGAGCCAACGCCGGACTTTCCCGCCGTTCGCCTTCAAACGTCTGTCCATCGCCCTCATAGGCTTTGCGAGCCGCCGCTTCGGCCTTGACCGGATCGGTCTGGCCGAGCCAGGCGAAAGCCGTCTTCACCGCGATCGGTAGCGGCTGACGCATACCGGTCTGCCAGGCCAGCAGCATGTCGCCCAGCAGCCTTTGTGCGACAGGCTCCTCAAAAGGTGCCAGCAGCAAGCTGTCATCACTGGCCACCAGCGCCGTCGTCAACGACAAACCATTAGCGCAGGCCACGAGATGGTTGACCCAAGGCCGTATCAGGCGATGCCACTTACGGGTCTTGGAGGAGCCGATGCTGTTGGGTATGGCCGTGATGGCGAGGACCGCACCGTCGGAACGCTGATGCAAACCACTGAGCCACCCGTCGACATTCACTCCCTGCAATTGCAGGCTGACTGGCACAGCGCTGACCGACGGTGTCGGCCATAACGCCAGAAGCTGTTGGTAACGCTGGAGCAGATCCGGCAGGGGTTCGATCAATTCACGCTGCATGCATTCACCGAAACCGGCCATGGGTAACAGGCCACTGTTCTGCAGTCTTTTGGCGTGCGCGGTGAGGGCAAGATCCGGCTGGTCCAGGCGTACCAGGGCGGCCTCGAGCAGGCTGTCACTCAGGCTGTAGCGTTGCAGCGCATCGAGCACAAAAGGTTCGTCATCAGCCAGAGGCGCTTCGATGGCCTCGAAGAACACCTTCAACCGCTGACTGAAGAAATGGCGGACAGGATTGCGCAGGAAGTCCTGCAACTGCCCGAGGCCCAAGGGCTCCTCCTGGACATAGGGTTCCAACACCTGGTTTTTGTCGGTGTGATCGCAAGCGTCATGGAGCATCCGCCATTCGCTGGCGTAGCTGAACAGCGCGTCACCTTGATGGAAATAACGCGCACTGAACGGTTGCAACGGATGCTCCTGAGTCAGGGCATCGAGAAGAGGCTTGCTGTCATCCGCCAACCGCCAGCCACTGGCGAGATGATCGCGCAGTTGGCCGATCAACACCGATGCCGGGCGCTCGCTGTTGTCGCGAATACTGCGCCCCACCCAACTGATGTACAGCTTTTCCCGGGCAGAAAGCAGCGCTTCCAACAGCAGGTAGCGGTCGTCCTCACGGCGGGAACGATCGCCCGGGCGATAATCGCCGCCCATCAGGTCGAAATCCAAAGGCGGCTGGGCTCGTGGGTAATCACCATCATTCATCCCCAGCAGGCACACCAGCTTGAAGGGGATCGCGCGCATCGGCATCAACGTACAGAAGTTGACCGCGCCGGCCAGGAAGCGCTGGGACAGTCGACCCTGATCCAGTCCGGCCAACCACGCCTCACGCACCACCGTCAGCGGCAATTCATCGTGCAGCCCCACCGACTCACAGGTTTCCAGCCAGGTTTCACGCAAGTCTTCGAGTTGAGCCAGCAAATAGTCGTCATGCTCGTTGCTTGCCTGGAAAAACAACTGCATCAGATCTTGCAGGCGTGAACCCCATTGCTGCGGCGACGCCGGCCGAGTGAGTTCCTGATGGGCGACTTCCAGGGCATCCAGCAAAGCAACCAGGGGACCGATCAACGACGCATCCAGGCCACCGATTTCGTCATAGGGCTCAATGCCCTCATAAGCGTTCGAACTGCCGACGGCATACCCCAGCAACATGCGACGCAAGCCGAAATGCCAGCTGTTCTGCTCAAGCTCGGCAGGCAGGCCCAAGCCGGCACGGTGTTCGGCGCTCATACCCCAGCGAATGCCGGCACCTTCGATCCAGCGGTGCAGTGTCGGCAGGTCGGCCTCATTAATACCAAACCGTTCGCGCAACGCCGGGACATCCAGCAGATCGAGGATTTCGCTGACCGGAAAGCGACTGTCCGGCAGCTTGAGCAAATGCTCGACGGCGATCAGCAATGGATCACGTCCACGCTGGCCCTGGTCGGTCAGCGTGAAGGGAATGAATCGCGGGTCGCTCCTGTCGAGCTGGCCGAACACTGCGCGAATGTGCGGTGCATAACTGTCGATGTCCGGGACCATGACGATGATATCCCGTGGGCGCAGGGTCGGATCCGCACTGAAGTGGGCCAGCAATTGGTCGTGGAGAATTTCGACTTCACGCTGGGCGCCGTGGGCCACATGAAAGCGAATCGAGCCGTCTCGCTCCGTATCGACGACAGGCCAGTGTTCCCGGGTTTCCTCCAGGGGGCGCAGCTCCAGGATGTCATCCTGCAACTGGCTGAGAAGGGTCGTGGGGGTTCCATCAGTGAACAGGTCAATTCGCCCATCGCGAAATACCGAGCGATAGCTGTTGGGGTCATCGTAGCTGTCGAGCAGATTGATATAGTCGCGCCCTTGCTTGCCCCAGGCGGCCAATAACGGATGGGCATGTTGATGCAGGGTTTGCGGATCGAGGACGACGGGCATGCCAGCCTTGCGTGCCTGGCGCTTGTATTGGTGACGCAGCAAATCCTTGTCGGCGACGATGTCCGCCCAATGATGGCGACACGGGTTATGCACGCAGAGTAGAACCTGGCTGAACCGGGAAAGGCCGGCGAGCGCCTCCAGGACCTGGGCAGGCAACGAAGAAATACCAAACACGATGACCCGTGCGGGCAGGCCTTTCGGAGCGACTTCCAGGCTGTTGATACGCTCAATGTAACGCTGATGAACGCCGGCACGGCTTTGCGCCATGCCTTGTTCCCCCACATCCAGCAGCAAGGCTCGCCACAGTTCCGCTTGCCAGCAATTTGCCGGCGCGAGCGGTTTGATTTCGCCTCGGACATTTCTTGTCTGGTGTCGACCTTCCGCCCAATCCTCAAGCCAATCGGCCCGGTAGACCTGGTACTGGTCGAATAGATCGGCAAGACGCTCGGACAGTTGATAGCGCTTGCGCAAGTCGGTGTCTTGGGTAAGGAATCGTCGCAGAGGTTCGAAATGAGGCTGCTCGATCAACTGCGGCAGCAGGCGCATCAGCCGCCAGGTTAGCGGAGCCTTATCCAGCAGGGACTTGGCCGGAATTTCGTCGCGTCCCAGGACTGTTCGATAAAGCTGCCACATGAAACTGCCCGGCAGCTGTACATCAATGGCTGCCGCAATACCGCAACCGCCGGAATCATCGTCTTCCGGGTCTTCAGCCAATGCGAGCTTAAGCCATTGGGCAATGCCGTTGCTCTGTACCAGGGCAATTTCATTTTCAAGGGGGGCCAGCGGATAACGCCGCATCAAGCTGATCACCAGGCTGCGCAACTCATCAAGGCGATTCCCATGAACCACCATGAAAGCAGGGCTGAGGGACGTTGCGTCCGGCATGAAAGGCATCCTTGAAAATGCAAAAGCTAGGGGCAGAACCTTAGCACTGTCGGGGGGTTGTGACAGCCAGGAGCTTTCCGCGCTTGTCGTAAGAACTTTCCCGCGGGCAAAACAAAACCCCTACCTGCATCAGCAGATAGGGGTTTCGGAATTTAATCTTGACGATGACCTACTCTCACATGGGGAAACCCCACACTACCATCGGCG
>NZ_LMDO01000021.1:0-69639 GCF_001425105.1 Pseudomonas sp. Root401
TACGTTCGCGTGAATAGTACGTCACAACCTGTCTCTTTCCGCCCTCGGTGTGCTTTTGGGGGTAAATCCGGAGAGGCGACAACTATCCTGACACCGGGGGTGGTTTAACGATGCAAAGGGCTATGGCTTCATTACCTGCGGCAAAGGAGGCGAGGAATTGTTCGTTCATTATTCGGCGATAGCTGGCGAGGGTTATAAGACGTTGAAACAGAAGCAGACCGTTTCGTTTGAAATCGAGCAAGGTGATAAAGGCATGCAGGCCATGAGAGTGACGCCGGAATAATCATCGGTTCGCTCAGGTCCTTTCCCTAAGTCGTCGCATGAAAACCCGCAAGACTATTTCCTTTTGGTCTGACTTACTGTCATTTCTGACAGTAGGCTCAAGTACGACGCTCAGCGATCATCATTGTTCCGATCAACAAGCGAGTACGTGAAATGCGCGGTTTAATATTTTGCTTATTTTCCGTCGCTGGACTCATGGGCGTTACCCATGCTGCGTATGCAACAAGCTGTCCCACTGTAGAAGAAATAGAGTTTCGTTTAATGCCAGAGACCACTCCTGGCCAACCGGTCTTCGAGGAATATACGGTGAAGGACTCCTCTGGAAAAGTTATCTGGCGGGGCGAGGCCGTGGGCCCTAACTTTTTACAACCCATGTACCAAATGACCTTAACAACGCCCCCCCCTATAACAAACACCTGCTTATATAGTTATCGGGAGGAGTATGTGGATGAGGGCCCCCCTCCTCAGCAGGCCTGGAGAAAAAAACAGCTGACACTCAATAAACAGCCTTGAGGGCAAGTCAAATAAAAAGGGCGACATCACTGTCGCCCTTTTTCCGTCTTGCCTACCGCTTTACGCCGCACTGAACAACTTGTGCGGGTCAATCACAAACTTCTTCGGCACGCCCGCATCGAACTCGCCGTAGCCTTTCGGCGCGTCGTCCAGGCTGATGACCTGCACGCCGACGATTTCAGCAATGTTGATACGGTCCCACATGATCGCCTGCATCAGTTGGCGGTTGTACTTCATCACCGGGGTCTGGCCGGTGTGGAAGCTGTGGGATTTAGCCCAGCCCAAGCCGAAGCGAATGCTCAGGCTGCCCATTTTCGCCGCCGCATCGACAGCGCCCGGGTCTTCGGTGACGTAGAGGCCTGGGATGCCGATTTTGCCAGCTACACGGACCACGCCCATCAGCGAGTTGAGTACGGTGGCCGGGGCTTCGTGCTTGACGCCGTCATGGCCGTGACCACGGGCTTCGAAGCCTACGCAGTCGACGGCGCAGTCCACCTCTGGCTCGCCCAACAGTGCAGCGATTTGTTCGTGCAACGGAGTGTCGGTGGACAGGTCGACGATTTCAAAGCCCTGGGCCTTGGCGTGGGCCAAGCGGATGGAGTTGACGTCGCCAATGATCACCACCGCCGCGCCCAGCAGGCGAGCGGAAGCGGCAGCGGCCAGGCCAACCGGGCCGGCACCGGCAATGTAGACGGTGCTGCCAGGGCCAACACCGGCGGTGACAGCGCCGTGGTAGCCGGTCGGCAGGATGTCGGACAGGCAGGTCAGGTCGCGGATTTTCTCCATGGCCTTGTCGCGGTCCGGCAGTTTCAGCAGGTTGAAGTCGGCGTACGGCACCAGCACGTATTCAGCCTGGCCGCCAGTCCAGTCGCCCATGTCCACGTAACCATAGGCACCGCCGGCACGGGCCGGGTTGACGGTCAGGCAGACGCCAGTGTGTTGCTCTTTGCAGGAACGGCAGCGCCCGCAAGCCACGTTGAACGGCACCGACACCAGATCACCGATTTTCAGGTTTTCGACGTCGCTGCCCTTTTCGATCACTTCACCGGTGATTTCGTGACCCAGGACCAGGCCGGTCTGGGCAGTGGTACGGCCGCGCACCATGTGTTGGTCGGAGCCGCAGATGTTGGTGGAGACCACGCGCAGGATGACACCGTGCTCAATCTTCCTGCCGCGCGGGTCCTGCATTTTTGGATAGTCGATTTTCTGTACTTCGACCTTGCCGTTGCCGAGATACACGACACCACGATTACCAGACATGCTTTCACCTCGCTGTTGTTTTTGTGGAACTGCGTTGCCCAGGCAGGCAGCGCGTTGATTGCTCGGGTTAGTGCTTGTGTCTTGTTTCTGTGTTGTTTGGGAGGGCCTCATCGCGAGCAGGCTCGCTCCCACATTGGATCTTTGTGTGCTCCCGTATTTTGTGGGAGCGAGCTTGCTCGCGATGTCGGTCTAAAGAACGACAGTGCGATTGGCGTTCAAGAACACCCTTCGTTCGATGTGATACCCCACGGCCCGGGCCAGGGTCAGCCCTTCGATGTCCCGGCCCTTGGCGATCAGGTCTTCGGGATAGTGGCTGTGGTCTACCACTTCCACGCCCTGGGCGATGATCGGACCTTCATCCAGGTCGTTGTTGATGTAGTGCGCCGTGGCGCCCACCAGTTTCACGCCTTTGTTGTAGGCCTGGTGATACGGCTTGGCGCCCTTGAAGCCCGGCAGCAGCGAGTGGTGGATGTTGATCGCCTTGCCGTCGAGCTTGCGGCACAACTCCGGCGACAGCACTTGCATGTAGCGCGCAAGGATCACCAGCTCGGCGCCGGTGTCTTCGATCACCTGCCACACCTGCCGCTCTTGGGAAGGCTTGTCGTTCGGGTCCAGGGGGAAATGGTAGTAGGGAATCTGGTGCCAGTCGGCCAGCGGCTTGAGGTCGGGGTGGTTGGAGACCACGGCCACCACGTCCATGGACAACTGGCCGATGCGCTGGCGGTAGAGCAAGTCGTTGAGGCAGTGATCGGCCTTGGAGACCATGATCACCACTTTGGGCCGGTAGTTGGGCGGCGTCAGTTCGAAAACCATGCCGAAGGCTTCGGCACGCTCGGCCAGGCCGGAACGGAAATTCTGCTCGTCAAAACCTTCCGGTTGGCGAAACTCCACGCGAATGAAGAAGCGCCCCGAGAGCCGGTCGTCGAAGGAGTGGTGCTCGGTGACGTAGCAGCCCTGCTCGAACAGAAAGCGGGTCACCGCGTCCACCGTGCCGAGCACGCTGGGGCAGTCGGCAGTCAAGATCCATGTGTCTGGGGCGCGGCTCATTCGTGATACTCCTCTGATCGTTCCCATGCTCTGCGTGGGAATGCCGCCATGGACGCTCTGCGTCCGCCTTTTGGGACGCCGAGCGTCCCGGGATGCATTCCCACGCAGAGCGTGGGAACGATCAAACTCAGGCCTGCACGCTCAAGCCATACTCAGCCGCGGCATCCTGCAACCACAGCCACCAGTAATCGGAGAAGCTGCGGCGGATCACCAGTTCCCAGGTGTCTTCGCCCGTGTGGCGGATCACCAGTTGCGACTTGGCGAACACCGTGCCCACGGCCTTGCCCACCGGGAAGTTGCTTGGGTGAACGTCGTAGCTGGTGGATTTCATCAGCACGTCGCGCACGTTCGGGCCGGACAGTTCGAGGATCTGCTGGCCGCCGCTGACGTTGACGATCTGGATGTGCAGGTCGCCCAGGGCTTCACGCAATTTCTGCTCGGCAGCGAATTCTTCGCCAGTGGGCACCACCAACAGCCATTCATCCGGGCCAAGCCATTGCAGGCTGGTTTCACCCTTGACGATGACGGTCAGCGCACCTGGCAATTCCAGGCCCAGGGCCTTGTGCACGCCGGCGGCGAACGCCGGGTCGTGACCGTCGCCACGAAGGGTCAGGTGGCCCAGGAGTTTTTTCTCGCGCACGGTCACACCGGCGTTCTTGCGGCCCTTGCCCACCAGGCTGGCGAGGTCGGCATGGTGCAGCGACGACTCGGCCTTGGCCCCGGTGGTTGGGCGTTGTTGGTACACGTTGACTGCGGTCATGTGGAGCACCTGTCTGAATGCTTGCTCGACCTGCCGGTGCGTGGCGCTGTGGGAGCAAGGCTTGCCCGCGATGAACGATAACTCGGTCTGATGGCTACCGTGTCGCCTGTATCGCGAGCAAGCTTTGCTCCCACACGCCCCTCACCACAGGGCTCAAGTGTTAAATGTTCTGCCGATCCCCCTTCGGATCGAAGAACACCGAAGAAACGATCTCTGCCTCGATCACGCTACCGTCGGCCAATGGCGCGAACACCCGCTCGCCCATCCGCTTGAGGCCGCCCCTGACCACACCCATGGCAAATGAATAACCCAGGGAGTTGTGGGCATAGCTGGAGGTCACATGGCCAACCATGGTCATCGGGATCGCCTGCTTGGTGTTGAACACCAGTTGCGCGCCTTCCGGCAGCCAGACATTCGGGTCGATCGGCTTGAGGCCCACCAGTTGCTTGCGGTCTTCACGCACGCAATCTTCGCGATTCATGCCGCGCCAGCCAATCCACGAGAACGGCTTGGTCCGCCCTACGCACCAGCCCATGTTCAGGTCATCCGGGGTCATCGAGCTGTCAGTGTCCTGACCGACGATGATGAAGCCCTTCTCGGCCCGCAATACGTGCATGGTCTCGGTGCCATACGGGGTCAGGTTGTACTTCTTGCCGGCCTCGATGATCTGCTCGAGCACGCCCATGGCGTAGTCGGCCTGCACGTTGATTTCGTACGACAGCTCACCGGTAAACGAGATCCGGAACACCCGCGCCGGCACGCCGCCCACCAGGCCTTCCTTCCAGGTCATGAACGGGAAAGCGTCCTTGTCCAGGTCGATGTCGGTGACGTCGCTCAGCAGCTTGCGGCTGTTGGGGCCCGACAGGGTCATCGTCGCCCAGTGGTCGGTGACCGAGGTGAAGTACACCTTCAGGTCCGGCCATTCGGTCTGGTGATAGATCTCCAGCCATTGCAGCACGCGCGCCGCGCCGCCCGTGGTGGTGGTCATCAGGAAGTGGTTGTCCGCCAGACAGGCTGTTACGCCGTCGTCGAAGACCATGCCGTCTTCCTTGCACATCAGGCCGTAGCGAGCCTTGCCCACGTCAAGCTTGGTCCAGGCGTTGGTGTAGACGCGGTTGAGGAACTCACGGGCGTCCGGGCCCTGGATGTCGATCTTGCCCAGGGTCGAGGCGTCCAGCAGGCCAACGCTGTCGCGCACGGCCTTGCATTCGCGCTTGACCGCGGCATGCAGGTCTTCACCGTTCTTCGGGAAGTACCAAGGGCGCTTCCACTGGCCGACGTCTTCGAACTCGGCGCCGTTCTTCACATGCCAGGCATGCAGCGCGGTGAAGCGCACCGGCTCGAAAATGTGCCCACAGTGCCGGCCAGCCACCGCGCCGAAGGTTACCGGCGTGTAGTTCGGACGGAACATGGTGGTGCCCATCTGCGGGATGCTCACGTTCAGCGAGCGGGCCGCGATGGCCAGGCCGTTGACGTTACCCAGCTTGCCCTGGTCGGTACCGAAGCCCAGTGCGGTGTAGCGCTTGACGTGTTCCACCGACTCGAAGCCTTCGCGGGTGGCGAGTTCGATGGCGGCGGCGGTGACGTCGTTCTGCAGGTCGACGAATTGCTTCGGCGCCCGTGCAGTGGATTTTTCGTGGGGCACCTGGAACAGCGCCAGGGTTGGCTCTTCGTGACGGCTCAGGGCTTTGGGCAACACGCCCTCCACGGCCTTGAAGCCGGCTTCGTTGGCCGCGCGCACGCCGCCTTCGAAACCGTCGGCCAAGCTATCGCCGAGGCTATAGACGCCGTTCACACCACCGACGCACACGCGCTTTTGCGGTGCTTCGCCCGGTACGAAACCGAGGATGTCTTCACGCCAGATCGGCTTGCCGCCCAGGTGCGAAGCCAGGTGAACCACCGGGCTGTAGCCGCCGGAACTGGCCACCAGGTCGCAGTCCAGCCATTCGCCGGGGCTGGTGACTTTGTGGGCACGGACGTCGATCGCTGCAACACGTGCCCCGGTGACGCGCTTGCTGCCACGGGCCTCGATCACGGCGCTGCCGGTGAGGATGCGAATGCCCTTGGCGCGGGCTTCTTCCACCAGCGCACCACGCGGGTTGCTGCGCGCATCGGCGACAGCCACCACTTGCAGGCCGGCGTCGAACCAGTCCAGGGCCACGCGATAGGCATGGTCGTTGTTGGTGCTCAGCACCAGTTTTTTGCCAGGAGCCACGCCGTAGCGACGCACGTAAGTGGACACCGCACCGGCCAGCATGTTGCCCGGCACGTCGTTGTTGCCGTAGACCAGCGGACGCTCGCAGGCACCGGTCGCCAGGACCACGCGCTTGGCGCGGACGCGGTTGATGCGCTGGCGGACCTGGCCGATGGGCGCGCGGTCACCGAGGTGGTCGGTGAGGCGCTCGTGGATGGTCAGGAAGTTATGGTCGTGGTAACCGTTCACCGTGGCGCGAGGCAGCAACACCACTTCTGGCATCGAGCGCAGTTCAGCCACCGCCGCAGCGACCCATTCGATCGCTGGCTTGCCGTCCAGGCTCTCGCGGGAGTCGAGCAGGCTGCCGCCGAACTCTTCCTGCTCATCGGCCAGGATAACGCGCGCACCGCTGCGGGCCGCGGCCAATGCGGCGGCCAGGCCAGCAGGGCCAGCACCGACGATCAGCACGTCGCAGTGACGGTTCATGTAGTCGTAGGTGTCCGGATCGTTCTCGGTCGGCGAGCGACCCAGCCCTGCAGCCTTGCGGATGTACTTCTCGTAGGTCATCCAGAACGATTGCGGGTACATGAAGGTTTTGTAGTAGAAGCCCGGCGGCATCAGCTTGCCGCCGACCTTGCCGAGAATGCCCATCATGTCGTTGTTCACGTTCGGCCAGCCGTTGGTGCTGGTGGCGACCAGCCCCTGGTACAGCGCCTGTTGCGTGGCGCGCACGTTAGGGATTTGCGTGGCTTCGGTGGCACCGATCTGCAGCACGGCGTTCGGCTCTTCGGCGCCGGCGGCGAAGATGCCGCGAGGACGCGAATACTTGAAGCTGCGGCCAATGATGTCGACACCGTTGGCCAGCAGTGCGGCGGCCAGGGAATCGCCCTCGAAGCCTTTGTAGGTCTGGCCGTTGAAGGTGAAGCTCAGCGCTTTGTTGCGGTCGATCCGTCCGCCGTTGGACAGGCGATTGATCTGGCTCATACCTTCTCTCCCAGAGCCTGTGCAGCCGCTTTCGGACTGTCAGCCTTGTCGGTGAACTGCGGCTTTTGGCCGATCTTGTAGGTTTCGAGAATCTCGTAGGTCACGGTGTCGCGGGTCACGTTGAAGTACTGGCGGCAACCGGCGACGTGGTCCCACAGTTCATGGTGCAACCCGCGCGGGTTATCACGGAAGAACATGTAGTCGCCCCACTGTTCGTCGGTGCAGGCGTTCGGATCCAGTGGACGCGGGATATGCGCCTGGCCGGATGCATGGAATTCCTCTTCGGAGCGCAGTTCGCCGCAGTGAGGACAGAAGATGTGCAACATGGGGATTTCTCCTGTTAGTGGGCAACCGCAGCAGCGCCGTGTTCATCGATCAACGCACCGTTGTGGAAACGGTCGATGGAGAAAGGTGCGGCCAAGGGGTGCATTTCACCCTTGGCCAGGCTCGCGGCAAATACGTTGCCCGAGCCAGGTGTCGCCTTGAAGCCGCCGGTGCCCCAACCGCAGTTGAAGAACATGTTCGGCACCGGGGTCTTGGAGATGATCGGGCAGGCGTCCGGCGTGGTGTCGACGATGCCGCCCCACTGACGGTTCATGCGCACCCGCGAGAGCACCGGGAACATTTCGACGATGGCCTGGATGGTGTGTTCGATCACCGGGTACGAACCACGCTGGCCGTAGCCGTTGTAGCCGTCGATACCGGCACCGATCACCAGGTCGCCCTTGTCGGACTGGCTGATGTAGCCGTGCACGGCGTTGGACATGATCACGCTGTCGATGATCGGCTTGATCGGCTCGGACACCAGCGCTTGCAGCGGGTGGGATTCGATCGGCAGGCGGAAGCCCGCAAGCTTGGCCATGTGTCCGGAGTTACCAGCGGTCACCACGCCGACGCGCTTGGCGCCGATGAAGCCCTTGTTGGTTTCCACGCCGATGCACACGCCGTTTTCCTTGCGGAAACCGATCACTTCGGTCTGCTGGATCAGGTCCACACCCAACGCGTCCGCCGCCCGGGCAAAGCCCCAGGCCACGGCATCGTGACGGGCCACGCCGCCGCGACGCTGGACGGTGGCGCCCATCACCGGGTAGCGGGTGTTTTTCGAGCAATCCAGGTACGGGATCTCGTCGGCCACTTGCTTGGCGTTGAGCAGCTCGCCGTCCACGCCGTTGAGGCGGTTGGCGCTGACGCGACGCTCGGAATCACGGATGTCCTGCAGGGTGTGGCACAGGTTGTAGACGCCACGCTGGGAGAACATCACGTTGTAGTTCAGGTCCTGGGACAGGCCTTCCCAGAGTTTCATCGCGTGTTCGTACAGGTGGGCCGATTCGTCCCACAGGTAGTTGGAGCGCACGATGGTGGTGTTGCGCGCGGTGTTGCCGCCGCCCAACCAGCCCTTCTCGACCACGGCCACGTTGGTGATGCCGTGTTCCTTGGCCAGGTAGTAGGCGGTCGCCAGGCCATGCCCGCCACCGCCGACGATGACCACGTCATAGACCTTTTTCGGGGTCGGCGTGCGCCACATCCGCTGCCAGTTTTCGTGATGGCTGAGAGAGTGTTTGAAGAGGCCGAAGCCCGAATAGCGTTGCATAGTCATTACTCCAAAACCGACTCAGCGATAAACCGGGAAGTCCGCGCACAGGGCCGCCACTTGCTGCGCCACATTGGCCTCGACATCGGCATCGCCGAGGTTGTCGAGAATGTCGCAGATCCAGCCGGCCAGCGTGACGCACTGGGTCACCTTGAAACCACGCGTGGTCACCGCCGGGGTGCCAATGCGCAAGCCCGAGGTCACGAACGGCGATTGCGGGTCGTTCGGTACGGCGTTCTTGTTGACGGTGATGTGGGCACGGCCCAGGGCAGCATCGGCGTCCTTGCCGGTCAGGCCCTGACGGATCAGGCTGACCAGGAACAGGTGGTTATCGGTGCCACCGGACACTACATCGTAGCCGCGCTTGATGAACACGCCAGCCATGGCCTGGGCGTTATCGATCACTTGCTGCTGGTAAGCCTTGAAGCCAGGTTCCGCCGCTTCCTTGAAGCACACCGCCTTGCCGGCGATCACGTGCATCAGCGGGCCGCCCTGGGCGCCCGGGAATACCGCGGCGTTGAGCTTTTTCTCGATCTCTTCGTTGGCCTTGGCCAGGATCAGGCCGCCACGTGGACCGCGCAGCGTCTTGTGGGTGGTGGTGGTGACCACGTCGGCGTAAGGCAGTGGATTAGGGTACAGACCGGCGGCGACCAGACCGGCAACGTGGGCCATGTCGACGAACAGCAGGGCACCGACCTTATCGGCGATCTGGCGGAAACGTGGGAAATCCAGGGTCTTGGAGTAAGCGGAGAAACCGGCAACGATCATCTTCGGCTTGTGCTCGACCGCCAGGCGCTCGACTTCGTCGTAGTCGATCAGGCCGGTGGTGGTGTCGATGCCGTATTGCACCGCGTTATAGAGCTTGCCCGAGGACGACACCTTGGCACCGTGGGTCAAGTGACCGCCGTGGGCCAGGCTCATGCCCAGGATGGTGTCGCCGGCCTGCAGCAGGGCCAGGTATACGGCGCTGTTGGCCGAAGAACCGGAGTGCGGCTGGACGTTGGCGTAATCGGCACCGAACAACTGCTTGGCGCGCTCGATGGCCAGGGCTTCGACTTTGTCGACGTGCTCGCAGCCACCGTAGTAGCGCTTGCCCGGATAGCCTTCGGCGTACTTGTTGGTCAGGCCGCTGCCCTGGGCCTCCATCACGCGCTTGCTGGTGTAGTTCTCTGACGCGATCAGTTCGATGTGATCTTCCTGGCGTTGTTCTTCGGCGTTCATCGCCGCCAGCAGTGCATCATCGTAGCCTTGGATTTGGTCTTGCTTGCTGAACATCGCGTCTCTCCCAGCGGCGGCGGTGCGCCTTTCGTCTCGGTGAGGCACGGACCGTTCGGTCGTGCCCTTTGGATGCGATGGTATGGCTGGCGCAGGCATGTCAAATGCCTATGGACGCCACGCAAAGGTGCGTTTACGACATGGGATCAAAGAGTCGGAGAACAAGGCCTGCGCGATAGCACTGTGGGAACTGAGATTTGTGGGAGCAAAGCTTGCTCGCGATCCAGGCACCTCGGTCCGCGGGAGACCGCGGCGTTTTCATCGCGGGCAAGCCTTGCTCCCACAGGCCTTGCTCCCACAGGTATTGTTCCCACAGCTTGGCTCCAAAAATGCTGCTCCCACAGGGCTATGCGGCGATCTGGCGAACCGCGAGCAACAGTAGGAAATGCGCGGGATAAAGGCCATACGCCCAGCGCCGCATCGCCGGTGGCTGAAAACGACCCGCCTGTCGCAAAAGCATCAGCCCAAGCCATGGCGCGATCAGGCAAGCCACCAGCCCCCACAACGCCACCCCATCCCCCAGCCATGCCGCGCCATACAACACCCGCCATTGATTGGCTGCCACGCAGACCAACCCCGGCAACAAGGCGAAATACCAGGGCCGACGAAACACCAGCAGCATCGCCAGCGGCAGCAGCACACCGAAGAACCCGAACATCAGTTGCGATGACAACAGCGCCGCCAACAACAACGCCACCGCGGCCAGACATCGCGCCTCCAGTGTCGGTACCCGCCAACTGCGCGCCACCAGCAGGCCCAGGACCAGGGTTGGCATCACATTCAGGGTGGCGGGGACGGGAATGAACAAGCGGTAGGGGATTTCGCTGACGGCGCTGAATAGCAGCAGCCAGCCCAGGTAGCGCCAGAGGGAGGTGCTGGCGTCGTTGCGCGACAGGTTCGCCGCCATCGCCAGGCAGAACCAGGGGAATGCCAACCGCCCCGGCACGTAGAGCCAATCGACGGTAAAACCGACATATCGCAGATGATCGAGGACCATCGACAAAAGAGCCAACCACTTGAGCAGGTCCAGGGCCCCGTCACGCCGGCTCACGTATAAAGCCGCGCGACGAGATTGATACTTTCCGACAGAAACATCCGGTGTGTTCCCCCGCTAATCTTGGGTAAAGTGCGCACCAACATAGATCACGGCGTTGCACACTCAAGCGCGCCGAACCATGATCGACCACGGCGCTGTGGACCCAAACACGCCGAACCATGGAACGCCCCACCCGGGCATTCCGCCAGGGATCTCTTTACCCAGGACTCTCTATTCAAGGAGCAAGGCCATGACCGACAAGAGTCAACAGTTTGCCAGCGACAACTATTCCGGTATTTGCCCCGAAGCCTGGGCGGCCATGGAAGAAGCCAACCAGGGTCACCAACGCGCCTACGGCGACGACGAGTGGACCCACCGCGCGGCGGACGATTTCCGGGCCTTGTTCGAAACCGACTGCGAAGTGTTCTTCGCGTTCAACGGCACGGCGGCCAACTCTTTGGCGTTGTCCTCACTGTGCCAGAGTTACCACAGTGTGATCTGCTCGGAAACCGCCCACGTCGAAACCGACGAATGCGGCGCACCGGAGTTCTTCTCCAATGGTTCCAAGCTGCTGGTGGCGCGCACTGAAAACGGCAAGCTGACCCCCGAGTCGATCCGTGAGATCGCCCTCAAGCGCCAGGACATCCACTACCCCAAGCCCCGGGTCGTGACCCTGACCCAGGCCACGGAAGTCGGCAGTGTCTACACCCCGGAAGAAATCCGCGCCATCAGCGTCACCTGCAAGGAACTGGGGCTGAACCTGCACATGGACGGCGCGCGTTTTTCCAACGCCTGCGCCTTCCTCGGCTGCTCCCCGGCCGACCTGACCTGGAAGGCCGGCGTGGACGTGTTGTGCTTCGGCGGCACGAAAAACGGCATGGCGGTGGGTGAAGCGATCCTGTTCTTCAACCATGACCTGGCCGAAGACTTCGACTATCGCTGCAAACAGGCCGGGCAACTGGCGTCGAAGATGCGCTTCCTCTCCGCGCCCTGGGTCGGCTTGCTGCAGAACCAGGCCTGGCTCAAGCACGCCCGCCACGCCAACCACTGCGCCCAATTGCTGGCGGAACTGGTCAGCGACATTCCCGGCGTGGAACTGATGTTCCCGGTCCAGGCCAACGGCGTATTCCTGCAACTCTCGGAACCGGCCATCGCCGCGCTGACCGCCAAGGGCTGGCGTTTCTACACGTTCATTGGCAAAGGCGGCGCACGCTTCATGTGCTCGTGGGATACCGAAGAAGCGCGAGTGCGGGAATTGGCGGCGGATATTCGGGAAGTGATGAGCGCCTGAGGCAACGACCGATATCTTGTAGGAGCTGTCGAGCGGAGCGAGGCTGCGATCTTTCCAAGCCAGATTGAATCTCAAGCGAAAGATCAAAAGATCGCAGCCTCGCTTTGCTCGACAGCTCCTACAGATGGGCAGATCAGAAATCGATCCGCACATCCCCCTTCGGCACGCTGCAGCACGACAGGATGTAGCCCTCGGCTTCGTCGTCCTCGGTGATCCCGCCGTTGTGATCCATTTCCACTTCCCCGCCCAGCTTCAGCACCTTGCAGGTGCCGCAGATGCCCATGCCGCAGGCCTTGGGGATCATCATGCCGAGCTTGGCAGCGGCGGCGTGTACGGTTTCTCCCGGTCCCACGCGGATGCTCTTGCCCGAGGAAGTGAACTCCACCAGGTGCAGGTCCGCCGCGTCGACTTCAGGGGCGTCGGCAGCCTGTTCGGCCTGTTCCACGGCGTCGGCGCGGGCTTCCGGTGGCGTAGCGCCGAAGGATTCCTCGTGATAACGCTTCATGTCGTAGCCGGCCGCTTCCAGCAGGCGCTTGACTGCGGTCATGTACGGGGTCGGGCCGCAACAGAACACCTCGCGATCGAGGAAGTCGGGCACCATCAATTCCAGCATCTTGTGGTTCAGATAACCGCGATAGCCGGCCCAGGGCTCGCCCAGGCCATGTTTTTCGCAGATCAGGTGCAAGCTGAAGTTGTCGATCCGCGACGCCATGTGTTCCAGCTCGCGGTGATAGATGATGTCCTTGGGCGAGCGGGCGCTGTGGATAAAGGTCATGTCGACATTGGCGTTGGTGTCGTAGAACCAGCGCGCCATGGACATGCACGGCGTGATCCCCACGCCACCGCTCAGGTACAGGACTTTCGGGCTAGGGAAATCGATGGCGTTGAACAATCCCACCGGCCCGTGCACCGCCAGCTCCTGGCCCTCGTGCAGGGTGTCGTGCAGCCAGTTGGAAACCTTGCCCCCCGGCACGCGCTTGATGGTCACCGAAAAACTGTAGGGCACCGACGGCGAGCTGGAGATGGTATAGGAGCGCATGATCGGCTGACCTTCGATTTCCAGCTCCAGGGTGACGAATTGCCCAGGCTTGAAAAAGAACATGATTGGCTGGTCGGCCATGAAGCAGAAGGTGCGCACATCCCAGGTTTCCTGGATGACTTTGACGCAACGTACGATATGTCGGCCATTGGCCCAGGTCTGGGTCGTGACCGGGTTCAGGAAGTTATTGGACATGCTGATCTCCACGGCCGACTGTCGGCCTTCATGATGGCGATTGTGCGCAGGCGCCTGGGTGACCATTTACCTATCTGCGACATTCACATACTTATCGCGACCAGCCCTTAACTACCGGGGCTTGCGCGTCGGGAACAGATTGGGCCATGTCGCCCATGGATAAGGTTCGGCCCCTGCGCGGCCCCACACTCGCCCCAACAGATAAACAAAGTTTTCTGCCTTGCGTAGCACAACCGATTAGCCATTTTCACCGGCTCCGCTTAGAGGGCCACGAGGATAAAACGATGGACACCACTACCCTGAGCCTGGGCGATCCGCTGGAACCCGCACGCAAGGCCACCGCGCAAATGTTGCAAGAGCGTGAGCGCACCTTTTCGCTGCCGCAGCCGTTCTACTCCGATGAGCGCCTGTTTGATATCGATATGCAGGAAATCTTCCAGAAAGAATGGTTGATCGCCGGCATGACCTGCGAAATCCCGGCCAAGGGCAACTACCTGACCCTGCAAGTCGGCAAGAACCCGATCATCGTGATTCGTGGTGCCGAGGGCGTGGTGCATGCGTTCCATAACGTCTGCCGCCACCGCGGTTCGCGGCTGTGCACCAGCGACAAGGGCAAGGTTGCCAAACTGGTCTGCCACTACCACCAGTGGACCTACGAGCTGGACGGTCGCCTGCTGTTCGCTGGCACCGAGATGGGCGCCGACTTCGACATGAAGCAGTACGGCCTCAAGCCTGTGAACGTGAAGACCGCGGGCGGCTACATCTTCATCAGCCTGGCCGAGAACCCGCCGGCCATCGATGACTTCCTGTCGACACTGAACCATTACATGGAACCGTACGACATGGAGAACACCAAGGTGGCGGTGCAAACCACCTTGATGGAAAAAGCCAACTGGAAACTGGTGCTGGAAAACAACCGTGAGTGCTACCACTGCGGCGGCGCGCACCCGGAACTGCTCAAGACCCTGCTGGAATGGGACGACGTCACCGACCCGCGGGCCGACCAGGCGTTCAAGGACCACGTGGCCGCCTCTGCCGCTGCCTGGGAAGCCGAGAAGATCCCTTACGCCCACGCCAGTTTCGGCCTGCGCAACCGCATCGTGCGCATGCCGCTGCTCAAGGGCACCGTGTCGATGACCATGGACGGCAAGCAAGGCTGCGCCAAGCTGATGGGCCGCATCAAGAACCCGGACCTGGGCTCGATGCGCATCCTGCACTTGCCGCACTCGTGGAACCACTGCATGGGCGACCACATCATCGTGTTCACCGTGTGGCCGATCAGCGCCCAGGAAACCATGGTCACCACCAAGTGGCTGGTGCACAAGGACGCGGTCGAAGGTGTGGACTACGACGTCGCGCGCATGCGCCAGGTCTGGGACGCCACCAACGACCAGGACCGTCGCCTGGCAGAAGAAAATCAGCGCGGCATCAACTCCACCGCCTACCAGCCAGGCCCGTACTCCAAGACCTATGAGTTCGGCGTGGTGAACTTCGTGGATTGGTACAGCGAGCGCATGCTCAACAACCTGGGGGCCGAACCGGCGCCGTACCTCAAAGGTGTTCCAGTCCAGGGCTAAACCCCAAAGCTTCGGTTGATGATCGTCCCCACGCTCTGCGTGGGGATGCAGCCCGGGACGCTCTGCGTCCCAAAAGCCGAACGCGGAGCGTCCGTAGAGGCATTCCCACGCGGAGCGTGGGAACGATCATCAGTGGGAAGACCACCGCACACTGCCATCCTCCCCATAAAACGTCTCGACAATCTCCTCCCCCTTCAGCCGCACCTTCACATACCCGTTCAACACTCGCTGCGGATACGCCTCGTCACCCGCCAACTGCGTTTCCGACCACAGCACCCGGGCATGCCCATTCAACTCGCTGGTCGTACCGTAGGGAATCGCCCCGTGCCCGGCGCAGCGCGCATGCAGCCCGCCTTGCGGCGCGTAGCAGATACCGTTGTGCAAATGCCCCCAATACCAGTAGTCCGGCTCGCGCCCCAGGGCATCGCATACCGGTTGGTAGAGGGCGGTCTTGTTGTGCCCGGAAATATCGAAGCCCTGGTGATGACTGAGCACCATGAGTTTCTTGCGCTTGGGCAGGGTCTTCATCCACTCGATCTGCTGGGTGTTGAGGGTGCCGTCCATGTACAGGTTCATGGCGTCCGAGGCGTAGGCGCTGTCGAGGCCAACCACCAGCCAGTCGTCGTTGTACAAGGCAAAGTAACTGGTGCCCTGCTGCACCGGGAAACGCTTGGACAGTTCCTTGAAATAGCCGTGGGCACCGCTGTACATCTCGTGGTTGGAATTGAGGGTAAACGCGCCATGCTTGCCCTGGGGCCAGCCGACCATGTCGACGTCTTCCTGGGAATGGGTGCCGGCGTAATACACGTCGCCCAGATGGATGGTGAAATCGGCCAGGGCCAGTTGCATCTGGTTGGCCACCGCCACCGCCGGGGCATGACTGTCGAACGGCCCGGTGCCCCAGTCGCCAGCGATGGCCAGCACCACGTCGCTGTCCATTTTCACCAGCGCCGGGTTGGTGGCGAACGGCGCGTGATGGCGCAGGTTCTCGATCCACTTGAGCAGCGCCTCGCTCCACAACAGGTCCAGCAGTTCCCATTTGCGGCAGCCGAGCAAGGTGCCGTCCTTGAGTACCCGGGTCGGTAGCTCGTCCTCGCTTTGCGGCAGCGGCGTGGCGTTGCCAATCTTCAGGATCGACAAGCCGTGGGCCAGCTCCCATGGCACGGCCGGTTCGTCGTCCGGCAGGTCGCCATGCTCGATGACGTGCCGGGCCTGGTCGTGGCCTCGCTGCAGCAGCTTGACGATGGCCTGGAACTCCTCGGGCTCAAGGTCGTTGACGAGTTTTTTCCAGGACATTTCCAGCCGCGTGACCAACCCGTGCAGGCGGACCTTGACCTTGTCGAACTCATGTTCCCAATGGTGCAGTAATGACATGTGAACGCTCCTTCGCAATGCCCTGGGCTACAGGGTCTTCATGAATTCGATCAGGGCCCGTTTGTCGACGTCCGACAGCTGCGTGCCATACAGGTGACCGCCGTTGTGATTGCCTTCCAGGCGGGTGTCGTATTTGAAATCCGCCGACGCCTTCATCTGCGCGCCGCTGGTGATGAAGCCGACCTTCTCCTGGTCGTAGATGTCGGAGCCGGTGTAGAACACCTGCGGACGCTGCTCTGGCGCTTGCAGCAAATCCCACAGGGTCGGCACCGAACCGTTGTGCAGGTACGGCGCGCGCAGCCAGATACCGTCGGTGGGCGTGTTGCTGTAGCTCTGGGTCTTGCGGTAGGCGCCAAAGTCGAACGGCGGTTTCTTAAAACCGTGGAACGCCGTCACCAGGCCGGAGGTGAAGGAATTCAGGCGATGGGGATCAGTGCCCAACTGGTCGATGTTGGTGGTGACCTGGCCGGTGTCGCTGCGACCAAAATCGTGACAACTGGCGCAGTTTTTCTCCCAGATCGGTTTGCCCTGGGCGACTTTCGCCTGGTCCAGGGCGAACGGCCACGCCGGCGCCTTGTGGCCCAGCAGCCAGTTCGTCACGCGATTGAAACTCGGCGGCAGCACCGATTGCGGCGTCGCGCCCACGGCCATGGCCGCTGCGTAATTGCGTTCGTGGATCTTGTTGTTATTGCCGTCCCAATGCAGGTACATGGACTCGCGCGGTTTCTGGTTCCAGACCTGCGGCAGATCCACGGTGCCGATGGTGGAGTCATCCGGGAAGCCGAACACCACCATTTTGGTCGGGTTGAAGGTGTCGGTCCGCCCTGGCCCCTGGGCCGGACGCAGCTTCTGCCAGGCGTAGGCCTGTTTCTGTTTGAGCAGCGCGCTCTTGGCCATGGGGATGATCAGGTAGCGGTTGTACAGCTTCTCGAAAAAGCCCAGTTGGAACTTGCCATTGATCGCCGCCATCACCGCATCGGGGGTGAATTTCGGGTCGCTGGCACACTCGTAGGCGAACCACTGGAAGGCCTGCAGCTGCAGGGTATTGGCCGGCGCGCTGGCGACCGGAATCGCTACGTCACTGGCATTGGCCCGGTAGGAGCCGGTGTGGCACAGGGCGCAGTTGGGCTCGACAGTGGGGTAACCCAGTTGCCGCTTGGCCATGCCGATGGGCAGGTCGTTGCCGTTTTCATAGAGAAAACCGAACACCTCGTAACCGCCCGGTTTGGGCAGCTTTTCCGGGCACATCTGCGGCAGCACGGCGAACAGGTAGTAGGGAATCCGCGCCTCGATGCCCAGGCCGATGGCGGCGTATTTGTAGTGGTCTTCGTCGGAGGCGAAGTCCGGTTGCGGCACTTCCCGGATCATCTGGTACCAGGTCTGGTAGCCGATAAAGCCCAGCACCAGCAGCACCACCAGCGCGCCGACCTTGAAACCGTGGCTCTGCCAGCGCCGCGCCCAACCGGCGCGCCATTCCCGCCAGCCGGCGCAAAGCAAGGCCAGCGGACGATTGGCCGCTGGACAGCCGAGGTACAGCAGCACGCCCAGGATCAGGAACATGCTCAGGTCGCCCATCAGCATCGGCACGAACAGCTGGCCCTGGTTGTTGGTGTTGATCAGGTAGATCCAGAACACCACCGCCACCAGCCGCGACAGCACGCACAACCACGAATGCACGACGAAACGCGGCGCGTTGAACCCCGAGGGCATGTAGAACAGGCTGATCCCCACCAGCAACATGCCGGCATTTTCCAGCCAGGGATCGGACAACACGGGCGGCAAGCCGAGCATGGACGTCAGCAACGCCGGCGCGAACAGCGCCGGGATCGCGAAGAACATGTTCATGACAATCCCGACCCAGATGATGCGTTGGAACCAGCGGATGTAAGTGTTCATGGCATTTCCCTTGATCGTTCCCACGCTCTGCGTGGGCATGCATCCCGTGACGCTCTGCGTCACAACAGCGGACGCAGAGCGTCCATGGCGGCATTCCCACGCGGAGCGTGGGAACGATCAGCTAACCCAACGCCGTCTTCTCCAGGTGTTCAAGGATGATCGGATACACATCCACCACCGCATCCTTGCCGAACATGCAGTCGATGTGGCCGTACCCCGGCACTTCGTGGCGGCTGAACAACTGCGGGCCGTGCATCTCGCACAGTCGCTCGTAGGTCTTGAGGGTGCTTTGTGGCAGGTAGCACTGGTTGTCGGCGCCGCTGATGAAGCAGATCGGCAACTTCAACCGATCGAAATGCGGCATGTAGACGTCGTTGCCCTTGAAGTCCACCAGATGCCCCTTGCGTACGATCAGCGCCAGGTGCTCGAAGGTCTGAATGTTCGACTCGCCGAACAACTCGTGCAGGTTGTCGTGCAGGGTTTCGTTGAGAGTGTCGTGGCGGTACAGCGACGCATACATGAACGTGATGCGATGGCAGACCGGGTTGGTGCAGTAGCCCTGGGCCTCGATCCGGGCATAGCCGTTGAGGGCCTTGTCGTAGAGTTTGTTGAACCAGCTTTCCTTGGTGTCGGCGTAGGCCGTGAGGGACTTGATGCCGATGGCATCGAGCATACCCGGCAAGTGCAAACCGGCCTTCAGACCGGTGGCGGTGGCAACCACCGTGTCGGCGGCGATCTGCGAGCAGACCACCGAACGCACGCCCTGCAAGCCCGCCAGCATCGACATGAAGAAGGTCGTCGCGCCGTAGCAATGCACCACGCACTGCACGTCACGGGCCAGGGTCGCCTGCTGGATCTGCTCGATGGCGGCCTTGAAATCGTACAGGGCAACCTGGTCGCCGTTCCATTCGTTTTTGCTGGCCGGCAGCAGGATACTCACCCGCAAATCCAACAGCCAGACGTCGTATTCGTGCTTGCAGAGGTATTCCAGCAGGTTGGTGTGGATGGTGTCGGTGGAGAAAATATTCGAGCCCACGCCCAGGCCATGGACCAACATCACCGGGCCTTTGCTGCCGGCCTGGTAACGGGTCAGGCGCAGTTCGACGTTGTCTTCGGTCGGGAAGAAATGCACCACCGGTGGCGGCGCATCCAGTGGACGTTTCAACCGGGGCGGCGCGTCCGGGTTGAAGTAGACGTCGCCGGCGAAGACCCCGCCGTAGCTCTCCCACAAGATGCCGGCAAAGAACTTGCCGAACCGCGCCAGCGCCTCCACGCGCTCACGTTCATTGCGGGCGTTGAGCACTTTCATGGTGGTCATCTGCTTGGCGAAGTCGGCCGGCAGAATGTGCATCACCCCCGAACCGATCACCGCGCCAGTCTTGTCCGGTCCGCGATAGAGCGTGACATAGAGCGTGCTGGTGTCGTGCCAGATGTTCAGCACACCGTTGTCCTCGGGCACGGTCTTGAAGGCGCTGAAGTAATAGTCGCTGCCGTCTTCGGCGGTCAGCTTCATGTCGTAGTTCATGTGCCGCACGCCAACCTGTTCCTGGTACTGCTCGAACAGGTTGAACACCCCATTGCTGGCGACCAGCGGCTGCGCGGAGAGCGACGGTGCGTCGAGGGTGCCTACCAGGGTCGCGGCGTGTTCCGGTTCCTTGATCAGCCGGTTGAGGTCGGCGGCGGTGATCGTCAGGGTGAACTCGATGGGCGAGTTGTCGGCCTTGCCACGCTTGGCCGCCGCTTCGTACAGGCTGAGGTCGGTGCCCTGGGGTTGGGTGAAGGCTGTGGAAAAGTAGCCCTTCATGGTTTCGGTGAACTGCACGCCGAGGGTCGGCGCCGCCACGGTTTTGCGCGGGGCCGAGGGCAGCGTGTAGTCGATGATCCAGCCGCGGTCGGCCGCCAGCAGGCCCATGTTGCGCTCGCTCACCGCCGAAATGGTCAGCAACGGGTTGACCGCCAATGACGTCGGGATCACCGCACCGTCGGTCACGTACAGGCCCGGGTAGACATCGGTGCCGCTGGCGCCACTGAACACCTGGCCCTTGTGGTTGACCACGCCTTGGGTCGCATCCTCACCCATCACGCAACCGCCCAGGGGATGGACCGAGACGATGCTGTGCTTGAGCAACTTGGTCCAGATCGGGTTTTCGACCCAGATCCCGCCCAGGGCCTTGGTGCTCTGGTGCAGCCGCTCGTTGCCGAGGGTGACGTTCTCCTGTTCGCCGACGCCGGGCCAGTCGATGCGCAACTGATCCTTGCTGTCGAGCAGCATGCGCCCCTTGGCGTTGTCATGGCTCATGATCAGGTAGGTCTGCATGTTGTGCAGCGCGCCGTGATACGGCCCGCGCAGGAAGCTCTCGGCTTCGCGCCCCTTGTACTTGAGGCTGGCGCCGAAGCCGGTGTCGGTGGGCACGCCAATCATCCCGGCGAACGCCGCCATGCTCGGCACCATGGCCTGGCCGAGGGCGCCGGGAATCGATCCCTCCTCGATGACCATGCGGCTGCGCCAGTCGCCCTCGGTACGCATGTCGATGATCGAGGTGATGCACGGCCCCACCGGTTCCAGTTCCTTGGCCGAATGGGCGCCGAAGCCGATGCCGTTGATGACCTGGTCGCAGTTGTGTCCGAAGCCGAGGATGTCGCCGTTGCCGCTCATGTTCTCGCCCAACTGGCTGGACATCGACAGGCCCTTGTCCCGCGAGCGCAACATGATTTCGGTGGAGCCCAAGGTGCCGGCAGACACCACCACGATGTCGGCGCGCACGAACAGGGTCGGCGCCGAGAACATCTCGCGGCCGCTGTCCAGGTATTGGAAGTGCACGATCCAGCCATCACCGTCGCGCTCCAGGTGCCGCACCTCGGCCTGGCAGAAAATCTCCGCGCCGTGGTTCCAGGCATCCGGCAGGTAGTTCATCAGCGTGGTGTTCTTGGCCTTGTTGTTACAGCCCGAAACGCAATCGCCACAACCATTGCACGGCAGCTGCTCGACGCCGACGTGGTTGAGGTTGTTGGGCAGCTTGTCGAAAGTCACGTTGATCGGTGGTTTGTAGAAATGCGCGCCTTGCTTGAGGTAATCGGCCGACTTCTTGTGCGCGTCGAGCTTGGGCAGGTTCGGTTCCGACGCGGGGTAAGGGTTGGGCTTGAGCATCTCCCGGGCCCGGGCGTAGCCGTCCTTGAGCAGCGTGTCCTGGTGATCACGGACCGCCTGGGGCCAGCGCGGGTCCTCGAACACGCCAGGCTCCGGCTCCAGCGCAACGTTGGCATTGATCAGCGACGTACCGCCCAGGCCACAACCGACTACCACGTTCTGCTGGGCGTTGACGTGCAGGTCGAACAGCCCGGTGCGCGAACCGATGTGGCCATCCGGGTCATGGACCTGCAGTTCCTCGGTGGCCGCGAGCAGGGTATTGGGGTATTCGCCGGGCTGGATTTCCCGGCCACGCTCCAGCAGGCACACCTTGCGCCCTGCCCGGGACAGGCGCGAGGCAGCAATGCCGCCACCGTAGCCGGAACCGATGACGATCACGTCGTAGTGTTCCTGGATGTCACTGATGGGGGTCGAGATCCGTGTCATGTTCAAGTCCTCTCAGGCAGATGGGGCAACTCTGCGGTTGCCTGCAAATCGACAGACGCACGAACGCCTGGCCACCGTCCCTTGCAGGGTCCGGTGACAGTCAGCGGTGCTACAGGGGAAAAACCCGGGCGCTATAGACGCGCACGCTGATTGACGGCGCGACGATGAATACGTTTGTGCAACGAGGTGGGAGGTGTCGGAACGCAGGTCACCGATGAGAGCGGATGTGAGCGGGGGTCCTTGCTATCCATCATGTGTTCTCCCTGAACCTGATGTGGATAAAGGTGCGATGTCCTTGTGCCATGGAGTGAAGACAGCCCACAGACCCTCGTCAAGGGTGTGACTTAGAACTGTATGAAATTTGATCTATCGCGATTTGCGCTATGCCGGCCGTGGCTTGCAGCGTTTGGCGAACAAGTTATCCACATGACCACCCACAGCAAATGGGGACAAGTGTGCGTATGTCCGGCATTTTTCCACCGGCAAAGTGAATAAAAACCGTGACTTATGAACAATGACGGTTTTTCCGGCCTGTCGGTTGTTTTTTGATCAAAAGTCTGCAAGCCATGCCTGACAAGGCCTGTGGCGGTAAGCGAACACCTTATCCACAGAAGCGCCAACAGCGTTTGGGGGTAATTTTGACGATTCTGTGGAAAACCCTTTGGACGGCTTGTAAATCGAGCTTTCCCGAAGGTTTTCCTGATAAAAATGGCTGATTGATCATTTTATGATCAACTCACTGAACGCCCCGGTTCGTATGGCTTGCAGCGTAGAGCGAACATCTTATCCACAGAAGCGCCAACAGAGATTGGGGGCAAGTTTTGGCTGGAGCGAATAACTACTCACAGGCAAAAGCCAATAAAAACCGTGGGTTAGGCTGACTATTTTTTGAACGCAGGCCTGGAGGGCCTGGTTTGCATAGGGTGCAGAGAGGGGCGAACAGGTTATCCACAGAAGCGCGCACAGGGATTGTGGGTAACCCACCATGCCTTATTCTTTGTGGGAGCTAGCCCTGTGGGAGCAAAGCTTGCTCGCGATGAAAACGCCTCGATCTCTTAAGTGCCGAGGCGCCTGGATCGCGAGCAAGCTTTGCTCCCACAAGGGGCTAGGGGGTACTTGAGGTCAGCGAACCACCCCTTCCTCCACCAACAGCTTGAGAATCGCCTCGGCCCCCGCCTCCGCGCTCACGCCCTTGAGCACTTGCCCGCCTCCGCCGCTGGCCTTGGCCGTGGCGGCTTTCATGCGGTCGGCGCCGCTCTTGGCCTTGATCACTTTCAAGCGTTTGGGGCGCGGCTTGGCCGGTTGCAGGGTTGCCACCGCCAGCAAGGTGTCGTCGATCACTTCGACCTCCTCGCCATGCAATGCCCCCCGCCGGGCCGGGCCGTAGGCGCTTTGCCGAGGTTTTGGCGCGGCGTTATCCACAGTGGCCAGGAACGGCAGGCGTACTTTGAGGCGTCGCCGTTGGCCGCGGGGCAAGGCTTGCAGCACCAGGGCCACACCATTGTCGATGGACTCGACCTGGGCCAGCCCCACCACCAACGGCCAACCAAGATTCTCGGCCAGCAGGAACGGCAGCATGCCCGAGCCTTCACCGGTTTCCGCCTGGCTGCCGGTGAGCACCACTTGGGCGCCGGCGTCACGCAGGTAATCGGTCAGGGCCGGCAGGGCATCGGCGCCGACAGGGTTTTCCAGCACGTGCAGTTCGTCCAGGCCCATGCCCAGGTAGGCGCGCAGGGCCGGTTCGGCCACGTCGCCGGCGTGCAGCACTTGCAGGTCGCTGCCGGCCAGTTGCAGGCCCAGTTCCACGGCCCGGGCGTCCTGTTCGGCGCGCCGGGGTCGCCCGGAAGTGGGGTGGGCGCCGATGGACACGAGGCTGATCACTTGGGTACTCATCAACTTATCCTTCTTAAGCCGCATCGCGCTTGGCTTCGTTGCGGTAAGCCTCTACCGCCGCGATCAAGGCCTGGAGAATCGCTGCGCTGTCACCGATCACCGACAGGTCTGCCCGTTTGATCATGTCGCAGCCCGGATCAAGGTTGATCGCCACCACCTTGTCGCAGGCGCCAATGCCCTGCAGGTGCTGGATCGCCCCGGAAATCCCCACGGCCACGTAGACCCGCGCCGTAACCCAGGTGCCGGACGCACCGACCTGGCGATCGCGGGCCATGAAGCCGTCGTCCACCGCCACCCGCGAAGCGCCTTCGGTGGCGCCCAGGGCCGCAGCGGTCTGGTGGAACAGCGCCCAGTCCTTGACCCCGTTGCCGCCGGAGAAAATGAATTCGGCTTCGGCCATCGGGATCGCACCCGGGTCCACCGCCACCGCGCCGAGGTCTTCGATACGCGACAAGCTGCGAGCCACGCTTGTGGATAACTCCACCGGCAAGGCTTCGTGGCGAGTTTCGCTGACCGGTTCAGCACATTCGGCCGCCGCCAGGATCAAGCGCGCCAATGGCCGGGCCAGGTCTTGCAGGCCGGCACCGGCGCGGCCGATACACTCTTCACCCTTGACCTGCCAGACCCGCGTGGCTGGGCGTTCGCCCAGGGCCGCAGCCAAACGCCGGCCCAGTTCGCCGCCACCGGTGCGGCTGTCAGGCAATAGCCAATGACGCGGGCTGAACTGGTTATCCACAGCCCGCAGGCCTTGCACCCGTTGTTCCGGTGCATAACCGCTGAATTCCTCGCCATCGAGCACCAGCAAGCGGTCGACACCGGCCGTGGCGAAGGCGTTTTCCTTATGCTCACCGAAAACCACCGCCAACACCGCACCTTCGCTGCCGGCAAGCTGGTGGGCCAGGCCCAGCAGATCGCGGTCGTGGCTGCTCAAGCGGCCACCGACCATGTCCGGCACCACACTGATGTAGAACGCCGGTTGCGGCACCTGATGCAGCGGCAATTGCACTTCAGCGGCGGCGGTACGCTTGGTCGCGCCACCCTGCTGGGCGCCGCTGCGGTCGATGCGCTTGATGCCATTGGGGCCGATGAAACCGACACCATGAACGTTCTTGCGAATGACGCCGTTGGGCCCCATCCAGCTGTGCTGCACCGGTTGCATGGCCGCGTGAAGCGGGTGCAGGCGGTTGCGGGCGATCCACTCGGCGCGAGGGTCGCGGCGGATGATGTCGCTCATTAATGCACCTCCGCAGGTTCACGTTTGGCCGGGGCTACAGGCTTGCTTGGGGCCGCGTCTTCCAGCAGCGCGTCGGCCACCAGTTCGGCAATGTCCTTGATCATCGGCCGCGGCTCGACCACGCCTTCCAGCATCGCGGTGCACTGTGGACAACCCACGGCCACCAGTTCGGCGCCGGTTTCGCGGATGTCTTCCATGCGCATATCAGGGATCCGCTGCTTGCCCGGGATGTCGGTGATCGGCGCGCCGCCGCCACCGCCGCAGCAACGCGAACGGAAACCGGAACGCTGCATCTCCTTGACCTCGATACCCAGCGCACGCAGCACCTGGCGCGGCGCCTCGTATTCGCCGTTGTAGCGGCCCAGGTAGCACGGGTCGTGATAAGTCACGCTGTCGCCCTTGTGCTGGCCGAGGTTCAGCGCGCCAGCGTCGATGATTTCCGCCATATAGGTGCTGTGGTGCTGTACCAGGTAGTTGCCATCGAAGGCACCGTATTCGTTTTTCAGTACGTGGAAACTGTGGGGGTCGCAGGTGACGATGCGGTTGAAGCTGTATTTGGCCAGGGTCTGGATATTGCGCTTGGCCAACAGCTGGAACGTCGCCTCATCACCCAGGCGCCGGGCCACGTCGCCGCTGTCGCGTTCTTCGAGGCCGAGCACGGCGAAGTCGATTTTCGCCGCCTTGAGCACTTTGACGAAGGCACGCAAGGTGCGCTGGTTGCGCATGTCGAAGGCACCATCGCCGACCCAGAACAGGACGTCGGTGGATTTCTTCTCGCTGAGCAGATTGAGGTTCAAGTCCGCCGCCCAGTTCATCCGCCCGCCCGGGGCGAAGCCGCCAGGGTTGTCGGTGGCGATGAGGTTTTCCAGCACTTCGGCGCCTTTGTTCGGCGTGGCGCCTTTTTCCAGGGTCAGGTGGCGGCGCATGTCGACGATGGCGTCAACGTGCTCGATCATCATCGGGCATTCCTCGACGCACGCCCGGCAGGTGGTGCAGGACCACAGGGTCTCGGCGTCCACCAGGCCGTTGACGATCGGCTGATGTGGGTTGCCGCTGTGCTCGCCTACCGGTTTACCCGGATAGGGGCTGCCGGCGAATTTCGCATCGGTGCCGCCGGCCAGGCCGACGACCATGTCCTGGATGAGTTTTTTCGGGTTCAGCGGCTGGCCGGCAGCGAACGCCGGGCAGGCGGCTTCACACTTGCCGCACTGCACGCAGGCATCGAAGCCCAGCAGTTGGTTCCAGGTGAAATCCTTGGGTTTTTCCACACCCAGCGGCGCGCTAGGGTCGTTCAAGTCCAACGGCTTCAGACCGGTGGAACGACCGCCACCAAAGCGCTCGGCACGGCGGTGCCAGGCCAGGTGCAGGGCACCGGCGAAGGCGTGTTTCATCGGCCCGCCCCAGGTCATGCCGAAAAACAACTCCGACACACCCCACAGCACGCCGACACCCAGGATCGCCGCCACCAGCCAACCGCCGAAGTTTTCCGGGAGGATGCCCGCCACCGGCAGGGTCACCAGGAAGAACGACGCCGAGAAGGCCAGCAGGCTTTTCGGCAGGCGCATCCAGGGGCCCTTGGACAAACGGGCCGGCGGATTGCGCCGACGCAGGTAGACGAAGATCGCACCGACGAACATCACGGCCGACATCAACAGCAACGCATAGCCGAGCAAGCGATTGTGCAGGCCAAACCCGTGGACCAGGATCGCCAGCACCACCGACGCCACCGCACCACCGGCCGTGGCGACGTGGGTATTGGCAATGTATTTGTCCCGCGCCACCACATGGTGCAAATCCACCATATAGCGCTTGGGCATGGCGAAGAGACCGCCGATCAGGTCGACCTTGGCCGGTCGTCCACGGCGCCACATGTTCACCCGCCGCAAGGCGCCAAGGACCGCGAGGCCCAGGGCAGCAAACAGCAGGATGGGAAGAAGGGTGTTCAACATAGGTGTTGCTCCCAAAGACCACAGGTCTTGCAGGCCAAACTAGCTGGATGCCTTGCCCGATTCCTGTGGGAGCAAGGCTTGCCCGCGATGCGATCGACTCGGTCAGTCAGATCCTCCGTGTCGCATTTATCGCGGGCAAGCCTTGCTCCCACAGGGTTATCCACAAGCCGTTAGAAATCCTTGCACAACCGCAGGGCGTCGTAGATGGCCGCGTGGGTATTACGCTGGGCCACACAGTCGCCGATGCGGAACAGCAGGTAGCCGTCGCCACTCTGCTCCAGGCACGGCTGGGGCTTGATCGCGAACAGGGCTTCAACGTCGATCTGGCCCTTGTTGCGCGAGCCTTCCTTGAGCGCGTAGTAGATTTCCTCGTCCGGCCGCACGCCGTTTTCCACCACCACCTGGTCCACCACGCGTTCTTCCTTGGCGCCGGTGTATTCGTTCTCCAGCACCGCCACCAGCTTGTCGCCTTCGCGGTAGACCTTCTCCAGCATCATGTCCCCGGTCATGATCACTTCCTTGGGGTACATGCTGCGGTAGTAGGTGGGGAACGACGTCCCGCCAATGGCCACGCCCGGCTTGATGTCGTCGGTGACGATCTCGACCTGGCTGCCCTTGTCGGCAAGGAAGTCGGCCACCGACATGCCGGTGAACTCGCAAATGGTGTCGTAGACCAGTACGTTCTTGCCCGGTGCAACCTTGCCGTCGAGCACGTCCCAGCTACTGACCACCAGCCCTTCGGCGGCGCCCCAGTGCTCGTTCTGCTCCAGGTACGGATGGCCGCCGACGGCCAGCACCACCACGTCCGGACGCAAGTCCATGATGGTTGCCGCATCAGCCGCCACGCCCAGGCGCAGGTCGACTTTCAACCGCGCCAGCTCCAGTTGGAACCAGCGGGTGATACCGGCGATCTGGTCCCGTTGCGGCGCTTTCGAGGCGGTGGTGATCTGCCCGCCGATGAATTCCTTTTTCTCGAACAGGGTCACATCATGCCCCCGTTCGGCGGCCACACGCGCCGCTTCCATCCCCGCTGGGCCGGCACCCACGACGACCACCTTGCGTTTCGGCCCGGTGGACTTCTCGATGATGTGCGGCACGCCCATGTATTCACGGGACGTCGCGGCGTTCTGGATGCACAGCACGTCCAGGCCCTGGTACTGGCGGTCGATGCAGTAGTTGGCGCCGACGCACTGCTTGATCTGGTCGATCTGGCCCATCTTGATCTTGGCGATCAGGTGCGGGTCGGCGATGTGGGCGCGGGTCATGCCGACCATGTCGACGTAACCGCCCTCCAGGATCCGCGTGGCCTGGTTCGGGTCCTTGATGTTCTGCGCGTGCAACACCGGAACCTTGACCACTTCCTTGATACCGGCGGCCAGGTGCAGGAACGGCTCCGGTGGATAACTCATGTTCGGGATGACGTTGGCCAGGGTGTTGTGAGTGTCGCAACCCGAGCCCACCACACCGATGAAATCCAGCATGCCGGTGTCATCGTAGTACTTGGCGATCTGCTTCATGTCCTCGTGGGACAAGCCATCCGGGTGGAATTCGTCACCGCACAGGCGCATGCCTACACAGAAATCGTCGCCTACTTCGGCGCGCACGGCTTTCAACACTTCCAGGCCGAACTTCATGCGGCCTTCGAAGGTGCCGCCCCATTCGTCGGTACGCTTGTTGACCCGCGGGCTCCAGAACTGGTCGATCATGTGCTGGTGCACGGCGGACAGCTCGACGCCGTCCAGGCCACCGGCCTTGGCGCGCCGTGCGGCCTGGGCGTAGTTGCCGATCACCCGCCAGATCTCTTCCGGCTCGATGGTCTTGCAGGTGGCGCGGTGCACCGGCTCACGCACACCGGACGGCGACATCAGGGTCGGCCAGTTGAAACCGTCCCAACGCGAGCGCCGGCCCATGTGGGTAATCTGAATCATGATCTTAGCGCCATGCTTGTGCATGGCGTCGGCCAGGTTCTGGAAGTGCGGAATGATGCGGTCGGTGGACAGGTTCACCGAACTCCACCACTCCTGCGGGCTGTCGATGGCGACCACGGACGAGCCACCGCAGATTGCCAGGCCGATGCCGCCCTTGGCCTTCTCTTCGTAATACTTCACGTACCGGTCGGTGGTCATGCCGCCGTCGGTGGCGTAGACCTCGGCGTGCGCGGTGCTGAGCACGCGGTTGCGGATGGTCAGCTTGCCGATCTGGATCGGCTGGAACATTGCTTCAAAAGCCATGGTGCGATCCTCGACTTACAACGGCTTGACGATGAACAGGCCGTCGTCGTGGCCTTCTTCGGAACCGCCGTAGACCTGCTCGGCCACGGTGCGGATCTTGCTGCCGCGCGCGGCGAGGATCTGGTCCATGGCACCGGCGAACCAGCCGGTGAACATGTAGTCGACCTTGCGCCCGACCTTGCCGTACACATAGACGAATGCCGAGTGTTCGAGCTTGACGCTGGCGGTGCCTTTGTCCAGGTCGATGTCCTGGATCTTGAACAGGCCCCAGCCACGCTGCGACAGGCGCTTCATGTAGTGTTCGAACACCGCGACGCCTTCCAGGCCATGGCATTCGGCTTCTTTTTCACACCAGTGCCAGGCGGATTTGTAGCCGGCCTTGTAGAGAATCTCGGCGTAGGCGTCGGCGCCCAGCACTTCTTCGATGCCCATGTGGTTGTTGACGAAAAAGTGCCGTGGCACGTACAGCATCGGCAGGGCGTCGGAGGTCCAGACACCGGTTTCGCTGTCGACTTCGATAGGCAGTTGCGGGGCGATCTTGGCCATGAAAACTTGACTCCGGAAATTCGTGATGTGCCTGCGGCGCGAGTGGCCGCAGGTAAAGGATTCAGTGATGCAACGGGGTTTATTCGCCCCAGACGTCCTTGAGGACGTTCACCCAGTTCTCACCCATGATCTTGCGCACTACCCGCTCAGGATGGCCGCGCTTGAGCAGCGTCTCGGTGAGGTTCGGGAACTCGCCCACGGTGCGGATGCCCAGGGGGTTGATGATCTTGCCGAAGCTGGTCAGACGACGGGCGTAGCCCTTGTCGTGGGTCAGCATTTCAAAGAAGTCCTGGCCGTGGCCCTGGGTGAAGTCGGTGCCGATACCGATGGCGTCTTCACCGACGATGTTCATGGTGTATTCGATGGCTTCGGCGTAGTCGTCGATGGTCGAATCGATGCCCTTGGCCAGGAACGGCGCGAACATGGTCACACCGACGAAACCGCCGTGGTCGGCAATGAACTTCAGCTCTTCATCGGACTTGTTGCGCGGGTGTTCTTTCAGGCCGGACGGCAGGCAGTGGGAGTAGCACACCGGCTTCTTCGATTCGAGGATGACCTCTTCGGAGGTCTTGGAACCGACGTGGGATAGGTCGCACATGATGCCGACCCGGTTCATCTCGGCGACGATTTCGCGACCGAAGCCCGACAGGCCGCCGTCACGCTCGTAGCAACCGGTGCCGACCAGGTTCTGGGTGTTGTAGCACATCTGCACCACACCCACGCCCAACTGCTTGAAGATCTCGACGTAGCCGAGTTGGTCTTCGAAGGCGTGGGCGTTCTGGAAACCGAAGATGATGCCGGTCTTGCCCTGTTCCTTGGCGCGACGGATGTCGGCGGTGGTTTTCACCGGGATCACCAGGTCGCTGTTCTCGCGGATCAGTTTCTGGCTGGCGGCGATGTTGTTGATGGTGGCCTGGAAACCTTCCCACACCGACACGGTGCAGTTGGCTGCGGTCAGGCCGCCCTTGCGCATGTCTTCGAACAGGTCGCGGTTCCACTTGGCAATGATCAGCCCGTCGATAACGATGCTGTCGGCGTGCAATTCGGCTGGGCTCATCAGGCAGTCCCCTTTTGTCAGCGATTCATGCGCCGAATCGTGTGCCGGCGCTTTGGGGCCAGCATATGCCTGAGGGCCGTGGCGACCCGGTGCAAAAACGACAGGGGAATTGCCGAAAGCGTCAATCCACGACAATGGACTACAACAGGCCCACCCTGCCCGTCTGTTCTTTAGCCGACGCTTGCGCCAGAATCCGCCGCATCACTGGTTTTCACTGGACTCGAGCGGCAACGCGATGAAATCACTCTTCCTGGCTTTGGCACTGATCAGCACCCTGGCACACGCAACCGAAGACACCGGGCCCAACCCCTGCGACGAAGTTGAAAACGACGTCCAGACCCTGGCCTGCTCGGTCTACGGCAAAACCGCCGCCGAACAATTGCTGGGCGAAAACCTGCAAAGCCTCTTAGAGCGCCTGCAAACCCGCTACGCCAGCGACAAGGCCCAGCTCAACGACATCACCACCAAGGTCAAGGCCGCCCAGCAACTGTGGCAAAAACAGCGCGAGGCCGACTGCGCCATCGCCGCCTTCCCGGCCAAACCCGGCAGCGAAACCTACAAAATCGCCGAAAACGACTGCATGGCCCAGGTGAGCGATGATCGGTCGGAGTTTTTGGAGTCGATTGGGCAGGAGTGATGCTTCAGAAGCCGTTTAGCGCGGTAAGCTGCTTGCATCATTGGTAAAGGGATTCACATGAAAACGTGCGGCATCGAAATCAAAGGCAGCGAAGCAATCATCGCCGTTGCCTCGCTGGATCAACAGGCGCTGAGCCACGTCCCGCTGAACACCAAGAAAATCGCCCTGGACGACGATGACGAAGCCGCCAACGTCAAGGCGTTTGCTGCTCAGGTCCGGGCGTTCGTGACGGATAACGGTATCGAACGCATCGCCATCAAGAAGCGCAGCAAGAAAGGTGAGTTCGCCGGTGGGCCGACGACGTTCAAGATCGAAGGGGTTTTCCAGTTGCTCGACGGTTGCGAGGTGACGCTGCTGTCGCCGCAGACCATCAATGCGCAGAGCAAGAAACATGACTTCGCCCTGCCGGCAACGCTGAACAAGTATCAGCATGAGGCGTACAAGGCGGCGTGTTCGGCGCTGGTGAAGAAATAGACCTTTTCCAGCCGAACACAATACCTGTTGCGAGGGAGCTTGCTCCCGCTCGGCTCTGTAGGAGCTGGCGAAGCCTGCGATCTTTTGATCTTTCACTTGGGACTCAAGTGTCTGGGGAAAGATCGCAGCCTCGCTTCGCTCGACAGCTCCTACAAGACGCCACCCAGCGGGAGCAAGCTCCCTCGCCACGGGATATATTCAAAATTCAATGTTGCTGGCGATACCCCTTCAACCAATCGGCAAACGCCTTGTCCTCCAGCGCATAACCACCACGGTTGGACTTCCACACCAATTCCTTTTCACGCAGCGCATCAATACAGGATTGGATGGTCTGGGTACCGGGCACGACTTCGCTTCCCATGGTCCTCAGTGCCTTGCCCACCGCCTCCAGCGTTGAATCGGTGAAAGATGCGAAGGGTTCGTTGTTTTGCGAGCGCTCGGCCATGACCTGCAACACGGCGCGCTGGGGCACCGTCAGGGCGTTCCAGGCGCTCTCGAACTCGGTCCAGACGCCGGCGCGCAGCATTTCAGCGCTATTGCGCAGCAAGTCACCCAACTGGCTCGCCTCACCCAGCTCCAGGGCAATTTCGCCGATGACGCTGCGCAACATCTCGGGACGGTGCCCAACCAACTCAAAAGCCTGGTCGAGGTCATCGGCGTTGAACTGGTTGGTCTGGGCCAGGTGTGCGTTCAAGTGGGCGGTGTAGGCTTGGGTGAAGGCCCTTTTCATAAGGCACCAGTGCCCCGGCGATGGCCGAGGCGATCAGGTCGGCAGGGTCGTTCTCCTTGTTGGCCCAAAGGTCGACGTAGACCGCGAGCCAACCTCGCGTCTCGCATTCCGGAATCAAGTCTTCGGCAGGAATGTACTTTTCCGGTACGCCTTGGCGCGGCCAGGAACAGGTCTGAGGTGTAATCCTGGATCCCGGCGCCGGCCAGCCCATCGACAATATTGCGGGCCAGATCGGGGCGCTGGAAGACAAAACCGGGGTGCTTGGAGATGGTTTTATACTCAATTATGGCGGCAGGTATAATTTACAGTCGCGAGCATAATTGAGTATAAAAGCCCGTCAAACCAGCTCCCGCCCATCCCCCTGCCGCCGCCGATCCTCTCGCGGGCAGCGCTCGAACCGTGCCCGATAGCTGCGGGTGAAGTACGACGGTGACTCAAAGCCGCAGGCGATGCTCACTTCCAACACACTCATGTCGGTCTGGCGCAGCAGCTGCCGGGCCTTCTCCAGGCGCAGACGCAAGTAGAAGTTGCTCGGGGTGTCGTTCAGGTGCAGGCGGAACAGGCGTTCGAGCTGGCGACGGGTGACGTTGATAGACTCGGCCAGCGCCAAGGTGCTCAGGGGCGGTTCGCTGTGGGTTTCCATCTCGCCGATGACATGCACCAGCTTCTTGTTGCGAATGCCATAGCGGTTGGCGATTTCCATGCGCTGGTGGTCTTTGCGCGGGCGGATGCGGCCGAGCACGAACTGCTCACTGACCTGGATCGCCAGTTCCGAACCGTGGGCCTGGCCGATCAAGTCCAGCATCAGGTCGATGGACGCAGTGCCGCCCGCACAGGTGATGCGGCGACGGTCGATTTCGAACAGTTCCTGGGTCACGCTGAGTTGCGGATAGGACTCCTTGAACGCCTCGATCGCTTCCCAATGCAAGGTCACGCGGTGCCCTTCCAACAGCCCCGCCTCGGCCAGCACCACACTGCCGGTGTCGATACCGCCCAGGGTCACGCCTTCGTTGTCCAGCCGATGCAGCCAGCGCTCCAGTGCCGGGGTGGCGAATTTCAGCGGCTCGAACCCGGCCACCACCCAAAGGGTCGCGCCTTTCTTCAAGGGCTCCAGTGCGGCATCGGCGTTGACCGACATGCCATTGCTCGCCAGCACCGGCCCGCCATCGACACTCAGCACATGCCAGCGGTACAGCTCGCCGCGAAAACGATTGGCAACCCGCAACGGCTCGATGGCCGAAATGAAACCGATGGCCGAAAAACCCGGCATCAACAAAAAGTAGAAATCCTGGGACATGGAGCGCACTCGGTTGGCGGGTAGCGTGCGGACCTTGATACGCCAGTTGCAACGCCCGTTCAAGAGTCGCTGCAGTGCAAGAGCACGTCGCCGCTGTGCGTTTTGCCAGGCGCCGGGCTGCGTAACTTGGCATCACCGGTGCGCAGATGCCGGAACCCATAACAATAAGCTGCCGAGGAACCCGACATGAAACGACTGATCAGCTCCTGTGTACTTGCACTTTGCGGTACCACTTTGCTCAATGGCGCCGCCATGGCTGCCGAGCCCGCCGCGTGCCAGAACGTGCGCCTGGGCGTGGTCAACTGGACCGACGTCATCGCCACCAGCGCCCTGACCCAAGTGATGCTCGACGGCCTCGGCTACAAGACCAAGCAAACCAGCGCCTCCCAGCAAATCATCTTCGCCGGCATCCGTGACCAGCGCCTGGACCTGTTCCTGGGCTACTGGAACCCGTTGATGACCCAGACCATCACCCCGTTCGTCGAGGCCAAGCAGGTCAAGGTGCTGGAGCAGCCAAGCCTCAAGGACGCCCGCGCGACCCTGGCCGTGCCGACCTACTTGGCCGACAAGGGCCTGAAGACCTTCGCCGACATCGCCAAATTCGAAAAAGAGTTGGGCGGCAAGATCTACGGCATCGAGCCCGGCTCCGGCGCCAATACCCAGATCAAGGCAATGATCGCCAAGAACCAGTTCGGTCTGGGCAAATTCCAGCTGGTGGAGTCCAGCGAAGCCGGCATGCTCGCCGCCGTGGACCGTGCCGTGCGCCGCAAGGAAGCCGTGGTGTTCTTCGGCTGGGCGCCGCACCCGATGAACGTCAACGTGCAAATGACCTACCTCACCGGCAGCGACGACGCCCTCGGCCCGAACGAAGGCATGGCCACCGTCTGGACCGTCACCGCGCCGGACTACGCCCAACAATGCCCGAACGTCGGCCGCTTGCTGAGCAACCTGACGTTCAGCGCCGAAGATGAAAGCCGGATGATGCAGCCGTTGCTCGATCACAAGGACCCGCTCGAATCGGCCCGGCAATGGCTCAAGGACCATCCGCAAGACAAGCAGCGCTGGCTCGAAGGCGTGACCACCTTCGACGGCAAGCCCGCCGCCGACAACCTGAAACTCACCAGTAACTGACTAAACGTTCTCCATCTGCGCAGCACCAAAGGGCTGCGCAGTGACTCACCACGCCTGAAGGAATCCGCACCATGAACCACGACGTCATCATCACCTGCGCACTCACCGGTGCTGGCGACACGACCGCCAAGAGCCCTCACGTACCGGTCACCCCGAAACAGATCGCCGCCGCTGCCGTCGAGGCGGCGAAGGCCGGGGCCACGGTGGTCCACTGCCACGTCCGCGACCCGCAGACCGGCAAGTTCAGCCGCGACGTGGCGCTGTACCGCGAAGTGATGGAACGCATCCGTGAGGCGGACGTGGACATCATCGTCAATCTCACCGCCGGCATGGGCGGCGACCTGGAGATCGGTGCGGGCGAACGGCCGATGGAGTTCGGCCCCAACACCGACCTGGTGGGGCCGCTGACCCGCCTGGCCCACGTCGAAGAGCTGTTGCCGGAAATCTGCACGCTGGATTGCGGCACCCTGAACTTCGGCGACGGCGACACCATTTACGTCTCCACCCCGGCGCAACTGCGGGCCGGCGCCAAGCGCATCACTGAGCTGGGGGTCAAGGCCGAGCTGGAAATCTTCGACACCGGTCACCTGTGGTTCGCCAAGCAACTGATCAAGGAAGGCCTGCTGGACAACCCGCTGTTCCAACTCTGCCTGGGCATCCCATGGGGCGCACCGGCCGACACCACCACCATGAAAGCCATGGTCGACAACCTGCCGGCGGACGCGGTGTGGGCCGGCTTCGGTATCGGCCGCATGCAAATGCCAATGGCCGCCCAGGCGGTGCTGCTGGGGGGCAACGTGCGGGTCGGTCTGGAGGACAACCTCTGGCTGGACAAAGGCGTACTCGCTACCAACGGCCAACTGGTGGAACGTGCTGGCGAGATCCTCAGCCGCCTCGGCGCCCGCGTGCTGACCCCGGCTGAAGGTCGCAAGAAAATGGGGCTGACCCAGCGCGGCTGAGCCGACACCAACTTCCCCTATTGGGGGCACAACCTGTGGGAGCAAGGCTTGCCCGCGATAACGGTATGTCAGTCGACATCCCCGTTGAACCTATTGCCGCCATCGCGGGCAAGCCGTGCTCCCACAGGAGATCACCGAACTATTTTTCAGGAAATCACCATGAGTTTTATCACCGACATCAAGACCTTCGCCGCCCTGGGCAGCGGTGTGATCGGCAGCGGCTGGGTCAGCCGGGCCCTGGCCCATGGCCTGGACGTCGTCGCCTGGGACCCGGCGCCGGGTGCCGAAGCAGCCTTGCGCAAGCGCGTCGCCAATGCCTGGGGCGCCCTGGAGAAACAAGGCCTGGCACCCGGTGCTTCGCAAGATCGGCTGCGCTTTGTCGCGACCATCGAGGAGTGTGTGCGCGACGCCGACTTCATCCAGGAAAGCGCCCCCGAGCGCCTGGAACTGAAACTCGAACTGCACGGCCAGATCAGCGCCGCCGCCAAGCCGAACGCGTTGATCGGTTCCAGCACCTCGGGGCTGCTGCCGAGCGAATTCTACGAAGGCGCCACCCATCCGGAGCGCTGCGTGGTCGGGCACCCGTTCAACCCGGTCTACCTGTTGCCGCTGGTGGAAGTGGTCGGCGGCAAAAACACCGCGCCCGAAGCCGTGCAGGCGGCGATGCAGGTGTATGAATCCCTCGGCATGCGGCCACTGCACGTGCGCAAGGAAGTGCCCGGTTTCATTGCCGACCGCCTGCTCGAAGCGCTCTGGCGCGAGGCGCTGCATCTGGTCAACGACGGGGTGGCGACCACCGGGGAAATCGACGATGCGATCCGCTTTGGCGCTGGCTTGCGCTGGTCGTTCATGGGCACGTTCCTGACCTACACCCTGGCCGGCGGCGATGCCGGGATGCGGCACTTCATGGCCCAGTTCGGCCCGGCGCTGCAACTGCCGTGGACCTACCTGCCAGCGCCAGAGCTGACCGAGAAGCTGATCGACGACGTGGTGGACGGCACGAGCGCGCAATTGGGCAGCCACAGCATCCCGGCCCTGGAACGCTATCGTGATGATTGCCTGCTGGCGGTGCTGGAGGCGGTGAAGGCCACCAAAGAAAAGCATGGGATGGCCTTTGCCGAGTAACTGATCGTTCCCATGCTCTGCGTGGGAATGCAGCCCGGGACGCTCCGCGTTCCGAATGAAGCGTGACGCAGAGCGTCACAAGAGGCGTTCCCACGCAGAGCGTGGGAACGATCATGCTCGGAGACAGCCATGCCCACCCTCACCACCTACCAAACCCGCATCCTCCCCGAATGGGTCGATTACAACGGCCACCTGCGCGATGCCTTCTACCTGCTGATCTTCAGCTACGCCACCGACGCGCTGATGGACCGGCTCGGCCTGGACAGCCAGAACCGCGAAGCCAGCGGCCACTCGTTGTTCACCCTCGAACTGCACCTGAACTACCTGCACGAAGTGAAGCTCGACGCTCATGTCGAGGTGCATACGCACATCATCGGCCACGACGCCAAACGCCTGCACCTCTACCACAGCCTGCATCTGGTCGGCGGTGATAAAGAGCTGGCCGGCAATGAACAGATGCTGCTGCACGTCGACCTGGCCGGCCCGAGCTCGGCGCCCTTCACGGAACAGACCCTGGGCCGGCTCGACGCTTTGCTCGAAGAACAAACCGACCTGCCGCCGCCGACCTACATCGGCCGGGTCATCGCCCTGCCTCCCGCCCGATAAGCCTTGCACAGGAGATCGTCATGAACACCGCCGCCGCTTTTGCCGACTTCCGCCGTTACCCCTTGATCTTCCCATTGACCGCCGCCACACCGTTGGCCGACCGGGTGCAAGTGACGTGGGCCGATGGCCGGGCCAGCCCCTTTCATCACCCGTGGCTGCGGGACAACTGCCCTTGCCCTCAATGCGTCTACAGCGTCACCCGCGAACAGGTGCTGGAGATCGTCGACGTCCCTGAAAACATTGCCCCCGGCGCAACCTACCTCGATGACGAAGGCTGTCTGTGCGTGGACTGGCAGGACGGTCACCAGAGCCGTTTCGACCCCGGCTGGTTGCGCGCCCACGCCTACGATGACCAATCCCGAGCCGAGCGCCTGGCGAACAAGCCCCGGCGCCAACTGTGGCGGCACGACCTGCAATTGCCAGTGTTCGACTACCCGGCGCTGATGGACGACACCGAGGCGTTGTTGCAATGGTTGCTGGCGGTGCGCGACATCGGCCTGACCCAAGTGCGCGGCGTACCCACCGAACCCGGCTCGCTGAAACGGATTGCCCAGCGCATTTCCTTTATTCGCGAGAGCAACTTCGGTGTGCTGTTCAATGTGCAGTCGAAGGCCGATGCCGACAGCAACGCCTACACCGCTTTCAACCTGCCGCTGCACAGTGATTTGCCGACCCGGGAATTGCAGCCGGGGCTGCAATTCTTGCATTGTCTGGTGAATGACGCCGACGGCGGCGAGAGCATTTTTGTCGACGGGTTTTCCATTGCTGAAGCGCTGCGCCAGGAAGACCCCGAGGCCTTCGACGCGCTGTGCCGGATCCCGGTGGAGTTTCGCAACAAGGACCGTCGCAGCGACTACCGCTGCCTGGCGCCCATCATCGCGCTGGACGCCCTCGGCCAGGTTTCGGAAATCCGCATGGCGAACTTCCTGCGCGGGCCGTTCGACACCTCGGTCGAGCAGATGCCCAAGCTTTACCGCGCCTACCGCCGCTTCATCGCCCTGACCCGCGAGCCACAATTTCGCCTGATACAGCGTCTCGAGCCCGGCCAACTCTGGTGCTTCGACAACCGCCGCACGCTCCACGCCCGCAATGCCTTCGACCCGGCTTCCGGGGCCCGGCATTTCCAGGGGTGCTATGTGGATCGGGATGAGTTGTTGTCGCGGATTCTGGTGTTGCAGCGCTAGACCGCGTCATCGTTCATCGCGAGCAGGCTCGCTCCCACAGTGGTTCTGTGTCGCTCACAAAACCTGTGGGAGCGAGCCTGCTCGCGATAGCGGTCTGTCCTACAACCCATCTCTCCCAGATTCACACAGGCAAAAAAATCCCCGATCAAGCCGTGACAGGATCGGGGCAGGTTGCGTTACTGGAGGAGCTGTCGCGCGAGGGTGACCAAACCATCGTGATTCAGCTTGAGGCCAGTGTGCCCAGTCCAAGTCCGTGCAAGTTAGCCGAAAACGACGCCTCCATAGTCATTCATGACATTGCGACCATTTGCCCTTGCCGCCGCTTCGGGTGGCTACCAGAATCGAGACACGACCCCAATCCCTGAACAAGGAAAAGCGTCATGATGTACGCCGATTTGATCGACCAGGAAGACCTGCTGGGCCATCTCAAGGCCCTGGGCCTGCAAATACCCAGTGGCTCCACTGCCGAGCAGGCGTGCGAGTGCGCCGTGCGGGGGCTGGACACTGTCCGTGCCAATGAATTGCGGCGGATGGTCAAGGAGATGTACACCAGCAGCGCCACCATCCTGCCGGCGGTGCGCCAGGCGATCGATAAGCAGCTGTTGCCGGCTCTGACGGATTACCAGCAAAACCATAGCGCCTGACAGAACCCAATTGCTCCCACAGGATCTGTGTCGTTCACAAAACCTGTGAGAGCGAGCTTGCTCGCGATGGCGGCCTGACTGAGTACATATCCGTTGCTGCGGTAACGGCCACTTATGGTTCCGCTTTTACAGCGGGTCACTTTCGAAAAGCCCGGAAGCCGGCCCAGTCGAAAGTAACCAAAGCGCTTCTGCCCCACCACTCGGTGCCTCGCTTTGGCTCGGCATGCCCGAACGAAGGCATTGCTCCGTGGGCCCGCCGCGAGGCAGCCTAGTAGCCGACCTGGCTCTCCCGGTCGTACACCCATCAGACTTGTTTGAGCAGGTTCTGTGGGAGCAAAGCTTGCTCGCGAGGCGGCCTTACAGCCGACCTGTCTCTCCAGCCAAACCCCAATCCAACTGTGGGAGCGAGCTTGCTCGCGATGAAGGCGCTACGGTCTCAGAGCCTCACACTGGCAAACGTCGACTCATTACGCGCCTGGCTCAGCGCCGACAGCGGCCCGGACAATGGCGACAGCACCAGCGCTTGCGGCAGCGGCATCATCGCCACCTGTTGCGTGGTGTTGGAACCGACGCGCTCGTCCCGTGGTGGAATGCCGAAGTATTCGCGGTAGCACTTGGAGAAGTGCGGGGTGGAGACGAAGCCGCACACCGAGGCCACTTCGATGATCGACATCGGCGTCTGCTTGAGCAGTTGCCGTGCACGAATCAGCCGCAGCTTGAGGTAATAGCGCGACGGCGAGCAGTGCAGGTATTTCTGGAACAACCGCTCCAGCTGACGCCGGGACACGGCGACGTACACCGCCAGCTCGTCCAGGTCGATCGGCTCTTCGAGGTTGGCTTCCATCAGCGCGACGATTTCCTGCAACTTCGGCTGGTTGGTGCCGAGCATGTGCTTGAGCGGCACACGCTGGTGATCCTGTTCGTTGCGGATACGCTCGTAGACAAACATTTCCGAGATCGCTGCCGACAGTTCACGACCGTGATCGCGGCTGATCAGGTGCAGCATCATGTCCAGCGGCGCGGTGCCACCGGAGCTGGTGAAGCGGTTGCGGTCAAGGGTGAACAAACGGGTGCTCATCGACACCCGTGGGAAAGCTTCCTGCATTGCCGCCAGGCATTCCCAGTGCACGCTGCAATCGAAGCCGTCCAGCAGGCCGGCGCAGGCCAGGGCCCAACTGCCGGTACAAACCGCGCCGAGGCGACGGGATTGGCGGGCCTGGCTCTGCAGCCACGACACGTGTTCGCGGGTCACGGTGCGCTGGATGCCGATGCCGCCACAGACGATGACAGTATCCAGGGCCGGCGCCTTGTGCATCGAGGCGTCGGGGGTGATCTGCAAGCCGTCGCTGGCCCAGACCTGGCCGCCATCGACCGTAAGGGTCGTCCAGCGATACAGCTCGCGACCGGACAGTTGGTTGGCCATGCGTAGCGGTTCTACCGCGGACGCCAGGGAAATCAGCGTGAAATTGTCCAGCAGCAAAAAGCCGATGGATTGAGGCGCACGGTTCTGGGGTTGGGCCCCGGAGTTGGACGTCGTCATCGCGGTATCTCCTCACACAAAGCGGGTGATGGCCTCAGGCGGAGGCTCTTTTTATTGGTTATTGCCCTCGTTCTCACAAAGGAGCTGGGCTTTACAGCAATAGAGCAATTGCCATGCCTAAAATTGAATACGCGTTCAATAAATCCTGAAAACGACATCACGACCTGTCTATATAAGGCGTGCATCGACTACGGGTTATGAGCGCCATCAAGGGCGGCAGACACCTGTCACAGCGGGCCGTGAGCAGTTCGGTAGCACTTGTGGGAACTGGGCTGCGCCGCTTGCGCAACGAGTATCACCACAGGTGCGGATGACGGACAGTCGAGCGCGATTCAGTGGTTGGCTCGACAACTGGGGGCTTGTCTGTTTGCGACGCGCTAAAAGGTGGCGCGTTTGCAGATTGGTGTTCATTTTGTGAGCGATTTTTACATTCATCTGTATTGAAGGAGCTTGCTCCCGCTCGGCCCTGTAGGAGCTGGCGAAGCCTGCGATCTTTTGATCTTTCGCTTGAGATTCAAGTGTCTGGGGAAAGATCGCAGCCTCGTTGCACTCGACAGCTCCTACCGCACTGACCGCCAAGCCGCCGCGCGAGGTCTCTTTGTATTTGTCATGCATGTCGGCACCGGTATCACGCATGGTGCGGATCACCCGGTCCAGGGAGATGAAATGCTGGCCGTCCCCGCGCAGGGCCATTTGGGCGGCGTTGATGGCCTTGACCGCGGCGATCGCGTTGCGCTCGATGCACGGCACCTGCACCAGGCCGCCCACTGGGTCGCACGTCAGGCCGAGGTTGTGCTCCAGGCCGATTTCCGCCGCGTTGCACAGTTGCTCCGGCGTGGCCCCGAGGATTTCCGCCAGGCCCGCCGCCGCCATGGCGCAGGCCGATCCCACTTCGCCCTGGCAACCGACCTCGGCGCCGGAAATCGATGCGTTCTTCTTGCACAGGATCCCGACCGCCGCCGCGCCTAGGAAGTAATCCACGACGTTGGCGTCGGTGACCGCTTCGCTGAACTTCATGAAGTAATGCAGCACCGCCGGAATGATCCCCGCCGCGCCATTGGTCGGCGCCGTGACCATGCGCCCGCCGGCGGCGTTCTCTTCGTTGACCGCCAGGGCGAACAGGTTGACCCACTCCATGGCGCTGAGGGTCGAGCCGATGACATTGGGTTTGTTCAATTCTTGCAGGCTGCGGTGCAACTTGGCCGCCCGCCGACGCACATTCAAACCGCCCGGCAGGATGCCTTCATGCTTGAGACCCTGCTCGACGCAATCCTGCATGGCCCGCCAGAGCTTCATCAGGCCGCTGCGGATCTCGTCTTCCGAACGCCAGACCTTTTCGTTGGCCATCATCAAGTCGGCCACCCGCAGGTTGTGGCTGCGGCACAACTGGAGCAACTCTTCGGCGCTGGAAAAATCGTAAGGCAGTTCGGTGCGATCCAGGTCCACTACACCGCTGGTGGCCTGGGCCTGATCAACGACGAAACCACCGCCGACCGAGTAATAGGTGTCACGGTGCAGCTCGCCGTTGGTGGCCTCGGCCACCAGCGTCATGGCGTTGGGATGGAATGGCAGGTTTTCGTCGATCAGGCGCATGTCCCGGGACCAGACGAAAGGCACCGGCAGGCGACTGTCCAGCAGCAGGGTCTGGGTTTCGCGCAGCTGCTCGATGCGCACACCAATCTGCGACGGATCGATCGCGTCCGGCCACTCGCCCATCAAGCCCATGATCACGGCGTTGTCGCTGCCGTGGCCGATGCCGGTGGCTGAAAGCGAACCGTAGAGCTGAACTTCCACCCGCGCTACTTGTTCCAAAAGTCCTCGCTCACGCAAACCTTGCACGAACAAGGCGGCGGCCCGCATCGGGCCCACGGTGTGTGAGCTGGACGGGCCGATACCGATTTTGAACAGGTCGAACACGCTGATTGCCATTGCCGAAAACCTCCAGAACAGGCACATCCGGGCGCAGGAGCGTCCGGTGACGGAGCTGCTACGCTCAACGCCGGGATGGCCGCATCATCCGGTTTTTGCCTTGGAGTCCGACGTCTGACACCGACGCAATCATGCCCAGCAACGCCGCCCCGTCCTGGCCCCGGTTTTGCGCCGTTTTTCTGCGTATCAGAGGCCCGCCAGGGGCGGAAAAAATCTGTAAACGACGTCACCGACACTGGATGCGACCCTCCCTGTACTGGATACGACCCACCCTGTAGGCGTCAGATTTGCACTGGTACATGATCGGTTACGGCTCGTTTGCAAGGCCGCGTGTCAGAGAGTGCCCACGCGCCACCAACCGCAACATCCAATAAGCGCGGTTGTCCTGACCGGACACCGCCGATAAAACACCAGGAGTCCACCCATGAAAGGTTCCACATCGTTGTTGTTGGCCGCCATGCTGAGTCTTCCGATGCTGGCCAACGCTGCTGAACCCGAACAGTGCAGCACCGTCAACTTCTCCGACGTCGGCTGGACCGACATCACCGTGACCACCGCCACCACCAGCGTGGTGCTCGACGCCCTCGGCTACAAGACCAAGACCACCATGATTTCCGTGCCGGTGACCTACAAGTCCCTGGCCGACGGCAAGAACATGGACGTGTTCCTCGGCAACTGGATGCCGACCATGGAAAACGACATCAAGGCCTACCGCGAAGCCGGCACCGTGGAAACCGTGCGCACCAACCTCAAGGGCGCCAAGTACACCCTCGCCGTGCCTCAGGCTTTGTATGACAAAGGCCTGCACGACTTCGCGGACATCCCCAAATTCAAGAAAGAGCTGGACGGCAAGATCTACGGGATCGAACCCGGCAACGACGGCAACCGCCTGATCCAGAGCATGATCGAAAAGAACGCCTTCGGCCTGAAGGACGCGGGCTTCAAAGTTGTCGAGTCGAGTGAAGCCGGCATGCTTTCGCAGGTCGACCGCGCCGCCAAGCGTGGCACCGACGTGGTGTTCCTCGGCTGGGCGCCACACCCGATGAACACCCGCTTCAAGATCCAGTACCTGACTGGCGGCGATGACTTCTTCGGCCCCGACTTCGGTGCCGCAACCGTGGCGACCAACACCCGCAAGGGCTACAGCCAGGAATGCAGCAACGTTGGCCAGTTGTTGAAAAACCTCGAGTTCACCGTCGACATGGAAAGCACGCTGATGGGCAACGTGCTCGACGACAAGATGAAGCCGGAGGCCGCCGCCAAGGCCTGGCTGAAGAAAAACCCACAGGTACTCGATACCTGGTTGGCTGGCGTGACCACCATTGACGGTAAACCTGGCCTGGACGCCGTGAAAGCCAAGCTTGCGCAGTAACTGCTTATGTTATGCCGGGCGGGTTCGCTCGCCCGGGCTGTTTATTCCCTTGCATGCGGACGTTCACTACCATGCTCATTGATCAGAAAATACCCTTAGGCCAGTACATTGCCGGCTTCGTCGAATGGTTGACGCAACACGGCGCCAGCACCTTCGACGCAATCGCACTGTTCCTGGAAACGATGATTCACGGCGTGACGTTTGCGCTGACCTGGTTCAATCCCCTGGCCCTGATCGGCCTCATTGCGCTATTGGCGCACTTCATCCAGCGCAAATGGGGCCTGACCGCATTCGTCATTGCATCCTTCCTGCTGATCCTCAACCTGGGTTACTGGCAAGAGACCATGGAAACCCTCGCCCAGGTGCTGTTCGCGACCCTGGTTTGCGTACTGATCGGCGTGCCGCTGGGCATTGTTGCCGCGCACAAGCCGATGTTCTACACCCTGATGCGTCCGGTGCTCGATCTGATGCAGACCGTACCGACCTTCGTTTACCTCATTCCTACCCTGACCCTCTTCGGGCTGGGTGTGGTCCCAGGCCTGATCTCCACGGTGGTGTTCGCGATTGCCGCGCCCATCCGCCTGACCTACCTGGGCATCCGCGACGTACCGGACGAACTGATGGACGCCGGCAAAGCCTTCGGCTGCTCCCGTCGCCAGCTCCTGTCGCGCATTGAACTGCCCCATGCGATGCCGAGCATCGCGGCCGGTATCACCCAGTGCATCATGCTGTCGTTGTCGATGGTGGTGATCGCCGCACTGGTGGGCGCCGATGGCCTGGGCAAACCCGTGGTCAACGCACTGAACACCGCCGATATCGCCCTGGGCTTCGAAGCCGGCCTGGCGATCGTCCTGCTGGCAATCATGCTCGACCGAATCTGCAAACAACCCGACGCCAAAGTAGGGGGTGACGCATGAGCATAATTCGTTTTGAAGACGTCGATGTGATCTTCGCCAGGGATCCACGCGAAGCGCTCAAGCTGCTCGACCAGGGCATGACCCGCAACGAAATCCTGAAGAAAACCGGGCAAATCGTCGGCGTGGAAAAAGCCAGCCTGGACATCGAGAAAGGCGAAATCTGTGTCTTGATGGGCCTGTCCGGCTCCGGCAAGTCCAGCCTGTTGCGCTGCATCAACGGCTTGAACACCGTCAGCCGCGGCAAGCTGTTCGTCGAACACGAAGGCCGGCAGATCGACATCGCCTCCTGCACCCCCGCTGAACTGAAGATGATGCGCACCAAGCGCATCGCCATGGTGTTCCAGAAGTTCGCCCTGATGCCTTGGCTGACGGTGCGCGAGAACATCAGCTTCGGTCTGGAAATGCAGGGTCGTCCTGAGAAAGAACGGCGCAAGCTGGTGGATGAGAAACTCGAGCTGGTGGGCCTGACCCAATGGCGCAACAAGAAGCCCGACGAATTGTCCGGCGGCATGCAGCAACGGGTCGGCCTGGCCCGCGCCCTGGCGATGGACGCCGACATCCTGCTGATGGACGAACCCTTCTCGGCCCTCGACCCGCTGATCCGCCAGGGTCTGCAGGACGAACTGCTGGAGCTGCAACGCAAGCTGAGCAAGACCATCGTGTTCGTCAGCCACGACCTCGACGAAGCCCTGAAGCTGGGCAGCCGTATCGCGATCATGAAAGACGGCCGGATCATCCAGTACAGCAAGCCGGAAGAAATCGTGCTGAACCCGGCGGACGACTATGTGCGCACCTTCGTCGCCCACACCAACCCGCTCAACGTCCTGTGCGGTCGCAGCCTGATGCGCACCCTGGACAACTGCAAGCGCATCAACGGTTCGGTGTGCCTGGACCCGGGCGGCGACTCCTGGCTCGACCTCGCCGAAGGCAACACCATCAAGGGCGCCCGGCAGAACGGCGCGGCGCTGGACCTGCAAAACTGGGTACCGGGCCAAGCCGTCGAAGAGCTGGGCCGGCGTCCGACCCTGGTGGACTCCAACATCGGCATGCGCGACGCGTTGCAGATTCGCTACCAGACCGGCAACAAACTGGTGCTCCACGATAACCAGCAAGTCGTCGGGATCCTGGGCGACAGCGAGCTGTACCACGCCCTGCTGGGCAAGAACCTGGGCTAAACCAACGCCAGCAAAAACGCCGCGAGATGAACGCGGCGTTTTTGTTTGGATGGTGCTAACTGCTGACTAGCTTGACCTGGAATGCAGATAACTGTGGCGAGGGGATAAATCCCGTTGGACTCTGTAGGAGCTGGCGAAGCCTGCGATCTTTCGCTTACGACTCAATTGTCCAGGACAAGATCGCAGCCTCGTTTCACTCGTCAGCTCCTACGGCCCCACGGGACGGTGCGACGTTTCGCCAAATCCCCTCGCCACAACAGCATTCCAGCGATCAAGCCCATTTGGCCTACATGCCAACCGACGAGTGTTATAAAGACATCCCCAAAAGTCCTCGCCCCGGCAAATAGCGACGACTTGTCATAGAACTTATTTTTTGTTGATTGAACGTTCAATCAAAACAAAATAGACTGGCTTTCGTTCCGGCAGACGACATTCGTGCGCCGGATGGCCTAAGGAGATGTGCTAGATGCCCAAGGTCGGTATGCAACCCATCCGCCGCCAACAACTGATCGAAGCCACGTTGCAAGCGGTCGATCAAGTCGGCATGGGGGACGCCAGCATTGCGCTGATCGCCCGTTTGGCCGGTGTCTCCAACGGCATCATCAGTCACTACTTTCAGGACAAGAATGGCCTGATCGCGGCCACGGCCCAGTACCTGATGACTGTCCTGAGCGAGAACGTCACCGCGCGCCGCCAGGCGCTGGAGGACACAAGCCCCCGGGCTCACCTCAAGGTGATCATCGAAGGCAACTTCGACGCCAGCCAGGTCAATGGCCCGGCAATGAAAACCTGGCTGGCCTTCTGGGCCACCAGCATGCACCACCCGTCTTTGCACAGGTTGCAGCGGATCAACGATCACCGTCTGTATTCCAACCTGTGTTGCCAGTTCCGCCGCGTGTTGCCCGTCGATCAGGCGCGCAGCGCAGCACGGGGCCTGGCCGCGCTGATTGACGGTTTGTGGCTGCGCGGAGCGCTGTCGGGAGACGCGTTCGATACCGCCCAGGCGCACCAGATCGCTTACGAATACATGGATTTCCAACTGGCCAAAGCAGGGGCACCAGAGCACACAGAACCGCTCGACTCCTGAACCGCCGCCGAACCGCGTAGTCAGCTATAAACGACACGCTCCGGTGGTCAGCCAACCACTTATGTACTTGCGAGGACTTTATGGCCCGTTTCGAACTGCAAAAACTCTACATCGATGGCGCGTACAGCGATGCCAGCGGCGACGCCACTTTCGAAGCCATCAACCCTGCCAACGGTGAAGTCCTTGCCCAAGTGCAGCGTGCGACGTTCGAGGACGTCGAGCGCGCCGTGGTCAGCGCCGAAAAGGGCCAGAAAGTCTGGGCCGCCATGACCGCCATGCAGCGTTCGCGCATCCTGCGTCGCGCCGTGGACATCCTGCGCGAGCGCAACGATGAACTGGCCGCCCTGGAAACCCTGGACACCGGCAAGGCCTACTCCGAAACCCGCTACGTCGACATCGTCACTGGCGCCGACGTGCTGGAATACTACGCCGGCCTGGTGCCGGCCATCGAAGGCGAACAGGTTCCGCTGCGCACCACTTCATTCGTCTACACCCGTCGCGAGCCCCTGGGCGTAGTGGCCGGTATCGGCGCGTGGAACTACCCGATCCAGATCGCCCTGTGGAAATCCGCCCCGGCCCTGGCGGCCGGTAACGCGATGATCTTCAAGCCGAGCGAAGTCACCTCGCTGACCACCCTGAAACTGGCCGAGATCTACACCGAGGCCGGCGTTCCAGCGGGTGTGTTCAACGTCCTGACCGGCAGCGGCCGTGAAGTCGGCACCTGGCTGACCGAGCACCCGCGCATCGAGAAAATCTCCTTCACCGGCGGCACCGACACCGGCAAGAAAGTCATGGCCAGCGCCTCGAGTTCTTCGCTCAAGGACGTGACCATGGAGCTGGGCGGCAAGTCGCCGCTGATCATCTTCGACGACGCCGACCTGGATCGCGCCGCCGACACCGCGATGATGGCCAACTTCTACAGCTCCGGCCAGGTCTGCACCAACGGCACTCGGGTGTTCGTGCCGAGCCACCTCAAGGCGGCCTTCGAAGCCAAGATCGCCGAGCGTGTGGCACGCATCCGCATCGGTAATCCAGAGGACGAAAACACCAACTTCGGCCCGCTGGTGAGCTTCGCCCACATGGAAAGCGTGCTGGGCTACATCGAGAAAGGCAAAGCCGAAGGCGCGCGCCTGTTGTGCGGCGGCAGTCGCCTGACCGACGGCGAATTGGCCAAGGGCGCGTTCGTCGCCCCGACCGTGTTCACCGATTGCACCGACGAGATGACCATCGTGCGTGAAGAAATCTTCGGCCCGGTGATGAGCATCCTCACCTACGACACCGAAGAAGAAGTGATCCGCCGCGCCAACGACACCGACTTCGGCCTGGCCGCCGGCGTCGTCACCCGCGACCTGAACCGCGCCCACCGCGTGATCCACCAGCTCGAAGCCGGCATCTGCTGGATCAACGCCTGGGGTGAGTCGGCGGCTGAAATGCCGGTCGGTGGCTACAAGCAATCAGGCGTGGGCCGTGAGAACGGTATCAGCTCGCTGAACAACTTCACCCGCATCAAATCGGTACAGGTCGAGTTGGGCGATTACAGCTCAGTGTTCTGAGCAGCGGTAAGCGGCGAGCTACAAGCTTCAAGTTAGAAGCAAGATCAAAAGCTGCTTGTGCTTGCCGTCCGCTTCAATCGCGCAGACACCGCTCGCTGCTTTTTCTTGCAGCTTGGAGCTTGCAGCTCCCCCGGAGAACCTATGACTACAGAATACGACTACATCATCATCGGCGCCGGTTCGGCCGGTAACACCCTGGCCACCCGCCTGACCGAAGACGAAGGCGTCACCGTCCTGCTGCTCGAAGCCGGCGGCCCGGACTATCGCCTGGATTTCCGTACGCAAATGCCCGCCGCCCTGGCATTCCCGCTGCAAGGCCGGCGCTACAACTGGGCCTACGAGACCGACCCGGAGCCACACATGGATGGCCGCCGCATGGAATGCGGTCGCGGCAAGGGCCTGGGTGGTTCTTCGCTGATCAACGGCATGTGCTACATCCGCGGCAACGCCCTGGACTATGACAACTGGGCCAAGCTGCCGGGCCTGGAAGACTGGACCTACCTCGATTGCCTGCCGTATTTCCGTAAAGCCGAAACCCGCGACATCGGCCCGAACGACTACCACGGCGGCGACGGCCCGGTCAGCGTGACCACGCCCAAGGCCGGCAACAACCCGCTGTTCCACGCCATGGTCGAGGCCGGCGTGCAGGCCGGTTACCCGCGTACCGAAGACCTCAACGGCTACCAGCAGGAAGGTTTCGGCCCGATGGACCGGACCGTCACGCCCAACGGCCGTCGCGCCAGCACCGCGCGCGGTTATCTGGACGTCGCCAAGAAGCGCTCGACCCTGACCATCGTCACCCACGCCCTGACCGACAAGATCATCTTCGAGGGCAAACGTGCAGTCGGCGTGCGTTACCTGGTGGGCGCCGCCGAAGAGCGCGTCGAAGCCCGGGCGCGCAAGGAAGTGCTGCTGTGCTCCGGCGCCATCGCCTCGCCGCAGATCCTCCAGCGTTCCGGTGTCGGCCCAGCCAAGCTGCTGGAAAGCCTCGACATCCCGGTGGTTCACGATCTGCCAGGCGTCGGTGAAAACCTGCAGGACCACTTGGAGCTGTACCTGCAATACGCCTGCACCCAACCGGTTTCCCTGTATCCGTCGCTGCTCTGGTACAACCAGCCGGCCATCGGTGCCGAGTGGCTGTTCAACGGCACCGGGATTGGCGCCAGCAACCAGTTCGAGGCCGGCGGCTTCATCCGCACCCGTCCGGAATTCGATTGGCCGAACATCCAGTATCACTTCCTGCCGGTGGCGATTAACTACAACGGCAGCAACGGGGTGAAGGAACATGGTTTCCAGGCGCACATGGGCTCCATGCGCTCGCCAAGCCGCGGCCGGATCCAGGCCAAGTCCAAGGACCCGCGCCAGCACCCGAGCATCCTGTTCAACTACATGGCGACCGAGCAGGACTGGCAGGAATTTCGCGATGGCATCCGCCTGACCCGCGAGATCATGCAACAACCGGCGCTCGATCCGTTCCGTGGCCGCGAGATCAGCCCGGGCATCGAGGTGCAGACGGACGAGCAGTTGGACCAGTTCATCCGCGAGCATGCCGAAACCGCGTTCCACCCGTCCTGCTCGTGCAAGATGGGCACCGATGACATGGCCGTGGTGGACGGCGAAGGCCGCGTGCATGGCATGCAGGGGTTGCGCGTAGTGGATGCCTCGATCATGCCGATCATCACCACCGGCAACCTGAACGCGCCGACGATCATGATCGCCGAAAAAATCGCCGACAAGATCCGCGGCCGCAAACCCCTGCCACGCAGCACCGCGCCGTACTTCGTGGCCGGCGATGCGCCAGTGCGTGGCAAGCCAATGCGTGAAGTGGGGCCTACCGCCCAGTAAGCCTCAGGGCCGCCATCGCGAGCAGGCTCGCTCCCACAAGCTTGCGCCACCTGATCGTTCCCACCGCTCTGCGTGGGAACGCTGCCTGGGACGCTCCGCGTTCCGCCTTTGGGATGCGACGCAGAGCGTCGCGAGATGCATTCCCACGCGGAGCGGTGGGAACGATCTCCAATGTGGGAGCGAGCCTGCTCGCGATGGCGCCCAACCTGACACCCCAAACTCCCATCTGCCTTGATCCCTCCCCCGCCCCAGGCCTACTCTAGAGCCACCGCATCAACACGCCGCACCTCGCAGCACCGCCACTCCAGACAAGGAGGTTCCATGTTCGACTTCCACCCCCAGCTCAAGCAGCGTTTTGCTGCCTTGCGCACGGGCGCTGAATTCTTTTCCCTGCGTTACGTGCGCGAGTCCGGCCAGCACCTGTCGGTGCGCAAGAATGTCGCCGAACCGCCTAGTTTGGGCCGTGATGAAGGGGCGATGCTTACCGTGAGGGTCAACGGGGTCGAGGCGTATGCCGCTACCAACGACCTGTCCCAGGCCGGCCTGCAAGCGGCACTGGAACGCGCCGAGCAACATGCCCGCGGGCTCAAGCCCCATGCCCTGCTGGACCTGCGTGAGCAAGCGGTGTCCAGCGACCGCGCCGATTACTTCTCGCCGAATTTCGACCAGGCCTTCCCGCCACTGAGCGATTGCTATCAGTTGCTCGGCGAAGAGTCAGCCGCAGTGCCTCAGGACGAGCGTCTGGTGAACTGGCAAGCCAGCATCGGCCTGACCCAGGTCGAGCAGATCTACCTCAACAGTGCCGGCGCTGAACTGCGCCAGGCTCAACGCTTCATCTACCCGGCCCTGGAAGTCACCGCCTTCGACGGCAACGACAGCCAGACCCGCACCCTGGGCCGGGAAAATTTCGGCCAGCAAGGCAGCTTCGATGTAATCAGCCGCAGCGGCCTGATCGGCGCCGGGCGGAAAATCGCTGACCAGGCCCTGCAACTGCTGTTGGCGCCAAACACCCCGCAAGGCCCCCGCGACCTGCTGCTGATGCCTGACCAGATGATGTTGCAGATCCACGAATCCATCGGTCACCCGCTGGAGCTGGACCGCATCCTCGGGGATGAGCGCAATTACGCCGGCACCAGCTTCGTCAAGGCCAGCGATTTCGGCCACCTGCAATATGGCTCCAGCCTGTTGAACGTGACCTTCGACCCGGACATTCCCGAAGAACTGGCAAGCTACAGCCATGACGACGACGGCAGCGCCGCCAGCAAGCAGTTCCTGATTCGTGAAGGCCTGTTGCTGCGTCCACTGGGCGGCGCGCTGTCACAGTTACGCGCCGGCCTGGACGGTGTCGCCAACAGCCGCGCCTGCGGCTGGAATCGTCCGCCCATCGACCGCATGGCGAACCTGAACATCGAACCCGGCGACCAGTCATTGGAGCAACTGATCCAGGGCACCGAGCGCGGCGTGCTGATGCGCACCAACCGCTCCTGGTCCATCGACGACGCCCGTAACAAATTCCAGTTCGGCTGCGAGTGGGGCCAGTTGATCGAGAACGGCGAACTCAAGGGCGTGGTGAAGAACCCCAACTACCGGGGTATTTCCGCGCAATTCTGGAAGAGCCTGCGCGCCGTGGGCGATGCCAGTACCTCCCGAGTCCTGGGTACGCCGAACTGTGGCAAGGGCGAACCGAACCAGGTCATCCGCGTCGGCCATGCGTCGCCGGCCTGTGTGTTCAGCAACGTTGATGTGTTTGGGGGGGATGCCTGATATGAGCACCGTCAATAATCAGGCCGAGGCATTCAAGGTTTTGGTCGACTGGCTGCGCGATGCCCTGCATGAGCAGGAACAGTTCACCTTGGGTTATGCCGCCGAGTCCTCGGCCTTCGTGCGTTTCAACCACGCCAAGGTGCGCCAGGCCGGGCAGGTGCAGCAGGCCAATGTCAGTTTCAAATTGATCGACGACGGGCGTCACGCCGACCTGCAGATCACCTTGTCCGGCGACCCCGAGACCGATCTGCAACGCCTGTCCGAAGGCCTGCAACAGCTGCGCGAAACCTTGCCGCTGCTACCCCGCGATCCATACCTGCTGCTCAACCACAACCACTGGCAAAGCCATAACGTGCAGGACCATCCACTGCCGGACACCGAGCAGGCCGTGGCTGAAATCAGCCGCGCCGCCGAGGGCCTGGACCTGGTGGGGTTCTATGCGGCCGGGCCCATCAGCCGCGGTTTCGCCAGTTCATCGGGAGCATTCGGCTGGCATCAGGCCAACAGCTTCAACTTCGATTTCAGCCTGTTCCATGAAAACGGCCAGGCGGTAAAAGCCAGCTACGCTGGGCATGCGTGGAGCAGCGAAGGATTTGCCCGGCGCTTCGAGCAGGCCCGCGAGCAACTGGCGTTTCTCGGCCTGCCGTTGCGCACGTTGCCGCCCGGCGAATACCGCGCCTACCTGGCACCGGCCGCCCTGGAAGAGATCATGGGCATGCTCAGTTGGGGCGGGTTCTCGGCCCGGGCGATTGCCAGCAAGCAGAGCCCGTTGCAGAAGTTCTACGCCAACGAAGCAAGCTTGAGCCCCAACGTGTGGCTGAGCGAGCAGGTCAGCGGCTCCTTGAGCCCGGCGTTTTCCGACGAGGGTTATCCCCGCGATGACCTGGCGCTGATCGCCAAAGGCACGGCCAATGCGCAGTTGGTCAACTCCCGCAGCGCCGCCGAATACGGCCTCGCCGCCAACGGCGCCAGCAGCTACGAATACCCCACGGCGCTGGACATGCAGGGCGGGCAACTGGAGCAAAAATACATCCTCGAACAACTTGGCACCGGGCTGTACATCAGCAACCTCTGGTACCTGAACTACTCGGACCAACCGGCCGCCCGCCTGACCGGCATGACCCGCTTCGCCACGTTCTGGGTCGAGAACGGCCAGATCGTGGCACCGGTCAGCACCATGCGTTTCGACGACAGCGTCTACAGCCTGCTCGGCTCGCAACTCGAAGCCCTGACCCGAGAGCGGGAACTCTTGCTCTCGGCCAGCACCTACAGCCAGCGGGCCACGGCCTCGATGCTGTTGCCGGGGGCGCTGGTCAAGCGGTTGACTTTGACGCTGTAAAAAAGCATCGCGGGCAAGCCTTGCTCCCACAGGATGTGCGCCGTACGTGTGGGAGCAAGGCTTGCCCGCGATGAAGCCAACAGACACCCGAACACAAACAAGAGGTCCCATGCCCAACCGTGCACCGCTCGACGCCGTCACCGCCCGCTGGCTTCCATGGGTGGTGGCGATCGCCTTCTTCATGCAGTCCCTGGACGGGACCATCCTCAACACGGCCCTGCCCGCCATGGCCAGCGACCTGGCGGAAAACCCGCTGCGCATGCAGGGCGTGATCATTGCCTACATGCTCACCGTGGCGTTGCTGATCCCGGCCTCGGGCTGGATCGCCGACCGCTTCGGCACCAAGAAGATTTTCTTCGGGGCGATCCTGCTGTTCAGCTTCGGCTCGTTGCTGTGCGCCTTGTCCAGTTCGTTGAGCATGCTGATCGGCGCCCGGGTCATCCAGGGCCTCGGTGGAGCGCTGATGCTGCCGGTGGGCAGGCTGGTGGTGCTGCGGGCGTATCCGCGCTCGGAACTGGTGCGGATCATGGGCTTCATCACCATCCCCGGCCTGCTCGGCCCGCTGATCGGGCCGACCATGGGCGGCTGGATGGTCGAGTACCTGACCTGGCACTGGATCTTCATCATCAACCTGCCGGTGGGCGTGATCGGCTGTTATGCCGTGTGGAAGTTCATCCCCGACCTGCGAGGCAGCGAGCGCACGCGGTTCGATGGGTTGGGGTTCCTGCTGTTCGGCGCGGCGATGGTGCTGATCACCATCGCCATGGAAGGCTTGGGTGAACTGCACCTGCCGCACCTGCGCGTGATGTTGCTGCTGTTCGGCGGCATGGCCTGCCTGGCGGCCTATTGGCTGCGGGCCGGGCACGTCGAGAACGCGCTGTTCCCGCCGTCGCTGTTCAAGACCCGGACCTTCGCCGTGGGCATTCTTGGCAACCTGTTCGCGCGCCTGGGCAGCGGTGCCCTGCCGTTCCTGGTGCCGTTGCTGCTGCAAGTCGCCCTGGGTTATTCACCGTCCCAGGCCGGGATGAGCATGCTGCCCCTGGCGGCGGCGGCCATGGTCGCCAAGTCCGTGGCCCGGCCGCTGATCGAGCGCTTTGGCTACCGCGCCGTGCTGACCAGCAACACCCTGGCCCTGGGCCTGATGCTGGCAAGCATGGGCCTGGTCAGTGAACAGACGCCGTACTGGCTGCTGCTGGCGCAACTGGCGGTGCTGGGGGCGATCAACTCGCTGCAATTCACCGCGATGAACACCGTGACCCTGATCGACCTGGACGATGCCAGCGCCAGCAGCGGCAACAGCCTGCTGTCGGTGGTGGCGCAACTCTCCCTGAGCCTCGGCGTGGCCTGCGCCGGCGCCCTGCTCGGCGGCTTTACCGCCCAGGTGGGTAACGATGGGGTGGAGACCGTACTGGGGGCGTTCCAGCTGACGTTCGTCACGGTGGGGATCATGGCGATGCTGGCGGCGACGATTTTTTCCCAGTTGTCACGCGAAGACGGGCGACGGGTGAAACGTCCGGATGAACACATCGAACATTAACTGGAGGAATCCCCCCGCTGGAGCGTAGGAGCCGCATAGGAGCTGTGTAGGAGCTGTGTAGGAGCTGTCGAGTGCAACGAGGCTGCGATCTTTCCCAATACACTTGAATCTCAAGCGAAAGATCAAAAGATCAAAAGATCRMAGGCTTCGCCAGCTCCTACAGAGCCCAGCGGGAGCAAGCTCCCTCGCCACAGGTTTTGCGGTTCGGCCCTCACAGCTCGTCCAGAACTTTCGAAGAAAGTGGCACGAGGCTGCTACACTGCGCGACATTTTGTTTTGCAGGCCAGTCCCGTGACCACCATTGCCACCGCTTTTAATACTTTGCCGCTGTCCGCCGCCATGCTGGCTAACCTCGAATCACTCGGTTATGCCCAGATGACGCCGATCCAGGCGCAAAGCTTGCCGGTGATCCTCAAGGGCATGGACCTGATCGCCCAGGCCAAGACCGGCAGCGGCAAGACCGCCGCCTTCGGCATCGGCCTGCTGAACCCGATCAACCCACGCTTCTTCGGCTGCCAGGCGCTGGTGATGTGCCCGACCCGCGAGCTGGCCGACCAGGTCGCCAAGGAAATCCGCCGCCTGGCCCGCGCCGAAGACAACATCAAGGTCCTGACCCTGTGCGGCGGCGTGTCCTTCGGCCCGCAGATCGCTTCCCTGGAACACGGCGCCCACATCATCGTCGGCACGCCGGGGCGCATCCAGCAGCACCTGCGCAAGGGTTCGCTGGTGCTCGACGGCCTCAACACGCTGATCCTCGACGAAGCCGACCGCATGCTCGACATGGGTTTCTACGACGCCATCGAAGACATCATCCAGCAGACCCCGGAACGCCGCCAGACGCTGCTGTTCTCCGCCACCTACCCGGTTGGCATCAAGCAACTGTCGTCCAAGTTCATGCGTAACCCGCAGCAAGTGAAGGCCGAGGCGTTCCACTCCGACGCGCAGATCGAGCAGCGCTTCTACGAGATCTCCCCCGAGGAGCGCATGGACGCAGTGGTCAAGGTGCTGGCGCATTTCCGCCCGGCCTCTTGCGTGGCGTTCTGCTTCACCAAGCAGCAGGTCCAGGAAACCGTCGATCACCTGACGTCCAAGGGCATCTCGGCCGTCGGCCTGCACGGTGACCTGGAACAGCGCGACCGTGACCAGGTGCTGGCGATGTTCGCCAACCGCAGCACCTCGGTGCTGGTCGCCACCGACGTCGCCGCCCGTGGCCTGGACATCGATGCCTTGGACATGGTGATCAACGTCGAACTGGCCCGGGACTCGGAAATCCACATCCACCGCGTCGGCCGCACTGGCCGCGCCGGTGAGAAAGGCATCGCCATCAGCCTTGTGGCGCCATCCGAAGCCCACCGCGCCCAAGCCATCGAGCAATTGCAGAAGTCGCCGCTGAGCTGGGACCAACTGGACAACCTCAAGTCCCAAGGCGGCGGCCCACTGTTGCCGGCCATGAGCACCCTGTGCATCGGTGCCGGGCGCAAGGACAAGGTCCGCCCCGGCGACATCCTCGGCGCCCTGACCGGCGAGGCCGGCATCCCCGGCGCCCAGGTTGGCAAGATCGCGATCTTCGATTTCCAGGCCTACGTGGCCGTGGAACGCGGCATCGCCAAACAGGCCCTGCAACGCCTGAACGATGGCAAGATCAAGGGCCGCTCGTTGCGGGTGCGGATCCTGTAACCGATCGCCTGACGAACAGAGATCAAACTGTGGGAGCGAGCTGTGTGGGAGCAAGGCTTGCCCGCGATGAAAACGCCGCGGTCTCTTGAGGACCGCAGCGCCTGGATCGCGAGCAAGCTTTGCTCCGAGGACACCGTTTTGCGCTCTACCGAAGTCGTGATCATTGGCGCTGGCGCCGCGGGGTTGATGTGCGCGCTGACCGCGGCCGCGCGCGGGCGGCAGGTGATGTTGCTGGACCACGCCAACAAGGCCGGCAAGAAGATCCTCATGTCGGGCGGTGGGCGCTGCAATTTCACCAACATGTACACCGAGCCGGGCAATTTCCTCTCGCAGAACCCGCACTTCTGCAAGTCGGCCCTGGCCCGCTACACCCAGTGGGATTTCATCGCCCTGGTGGCCAAGCACGGCGTGCCCTATCACGAGAAAAAGCTCGGCCAGTTGTTCTGCGATAACAAGTCCAGCGACATCCTCGGCCTGCTGTTGGATGAGTGCGACCAGGCCGGCGTCAGCCTGCACCTGGATACCTCGATCACGCAGATCGAAAAAACCGACAGCGGCTACCTGCTGCAAACCACCCTCGGCGCCATCGCCTGCCAGTCCCTGGTGATCGCCACGGGCGGGCTGTCGATCCCGACCCTGGGGGCGACCGGTTTCGGCTATCAGGTGGCAAAACAGTTTGGCCATGAACTGCTGCCAACCCGCGCCGGCCTGGTGCCGTTCACCATCACCGACCAGCTCAAGACCCTCTGCACCGAACTGTCGGGCACATCGGTGGATTGCCTGGTGAGCTGCAACGACCAGAGCTTTCGCGAGAACATCCTGTTCACCCACCGCGGCCTGAGCGGTCCGGCGATCCTGCAGATTTCCTCGTTCTGGGAACCGGGGGACACGGTGCAGATCAACCTGCTGCCCGATCACGATGTGCCGCAATGGCTGCAACAGCAGCAGGCCGAACGCCCCAACAGCGAGCTCAAGACGTTGCTGGGCGAGTTGTTCACCAAAAAAATGGCCAACCTGCTGGCGGACACCTGGTTCGTCTCCAAACCCATGAAGCAATACACCCATGCGGAGCTGGCGGACATCTCCGAGAAACTGGCGAGCTGGAACGTCGTCCCCGCCGGTACCGAAGGCTACCGCACCGCTGAAGTCACCCTGGGTGGCGTCGATACCCGGGAAGTCTCGTCCAAGACCATGGAATCGTTGAAAAGCCCCGGCCTGTATTTCATCGGCGAAGTGCTGGACGTCACCGGGCACCTGGGCGGGTTCAACTTCCAGTGGGCGTGGGCGTCGGGGTATGCGGCGGCGCAGTACGTCTGACCCCGCCCCATGTTGTACCTGCTTTTGTAGCGAGGGAGCTTGCTCCCGCTGGCTCTGTAGGAGCTGCCGAAGGCTGCGATCTTTTGATCTTTCGCTTGAGAATCAAGCGTCAGGGGAAAGATCGCAGCCTCGCTTCGCTCGGCAGCTCCTACAGGCCGTCGCGAGCAAGCTTGCTCCCATAGAGGTTCGGGGTACACGCCGGAACACTTTTTGCTGTCAGATGTGATCGCCGCCATTGCGTCGGCGTCATTACTGCCTCAATTTAGCGTCATTGCCCGTCAGGCCCGTGCACTTCATGTCAGCGAACTCGTTTAGTCAGTCTTTGCGTCGCCTTTGGGCGTTGGATAAGTTCAGTTATAGCGTGCGGGTCTTCATCGCCCTGACCGGCAGCATGGGGCTGTGCTGGTACCTGGATGAAATGGCGCTGCTGATTCCCTTGTTCCTGGGCATCATCGCCAGCGCCCTGGCCGAGACGGACGACAGTTGGCAGGGCCGCCTCAACGCGCTGGCCGTGACCCTGGTGTGCTTCACCGTCGCGGCGTTGTCGGTGGAGTTGCTGTTCCCCTACCCCATCCTGTTCATCATCGCCCTGGCCCTGGCGGCCTTTGGCCTGACCATGCTTGGCGCCCTGGGTGAACGCTATGGCGCCATCGCCTCGGCCACGCTGATTCTTTCGGTCTACACCATGATCGGCGTGGACCAGCGCGGCGGTGCCGTCAACGATTTCTGGCATGAACCCCTGCTGCTGGTCGCCGGTGCCGCGTGGTACGGCTTGCTGTCGGTGTTGTGGCAGGCGTTGTTTTCCAACCAACCGGTGCAACAAAGCCTGGCGCGGCTGTTTCGCGAATTGGGGCGCTACCTGAAACTCAAATCGTCGCTCCTGGAGCCGATCCGCCAACTGGACGTCGAAGCCCGCCGCCTGGAACTGGCCCAGCAAAACGGCCGGGTGGTCGCTGCGCTCAACAGCGCCAAGGAAATCATCCTGCACCGCGTGGGCAATGGCCGCCCCGGCTCGAAAGTCAGCCGGTACCTGAAGCTGTACTTCCTGGCCCAGGACATCCACGAACGCGCCAGCTCTTCTCACTATCCCTACAATGCCCTGGCCGAGGCCTTCTTTCACAGCGACGTGCTGTTCCGCTGCCAGCGCCTGCTGCGTCAGCAAGGCAAGGCCTGCCAGGCACTGGCCGAGTCGATCCAACTGCGCCAGCCGTTCATCTACGACGCCACCTTTGCCGAGGCCCTCAACGACCTGCACGCCTCCCTCGAGCACCTGCGCATCCAGAGCAACCCGGCCTGGCGCGGCTTGCTGCGTTCGTTGCGGGCACTGTCGGTGAACCTTGCCACCATGGACCGCCTGCTCAGCGACGCGAGCAACCCCGACGCCCTGGCCGACGCCACCGACAGCAGCCTGCTCGACCGCTCGCCGCGCAACCTCAAGGATGTCTGGCTGCGCTTGCGCACCCAGCTCACGCCCACCTCGCTGCTGTTCCGCCATGCCCTGCGCTTGCCCCTGGCACTGAGCGTCGGCTACGCCATGGTGCATCTGATCCACCCGTCCCAGGGCTATTGGATCATCCTCACCACACTGTTCGTCTGCCAGCCCAACTACGGCGCCACCCGGCGCAAGCTCGGCCAGCGGATCATCGGCACCGCCATCGGCCTGACGGTGGCTTGGGCGCTGTTCGATCTGTTTCCCAACCCGCTTGTGCAATCGAGCTTTGCCATTGCCGCCGGGGTGGTGTTCTTTACCAACCGTACGACCCGCTACACCCTGGCAACAGCGGGGATCACCATCATGGTGCTGTTCTGCTTCAACCAGGTGGGCGACGGCTACGGGCTGCTGCTGCCGCGGTTGTTCGATACCTTGCTCGGCAGCCTGATTGCCGGGCTGGCGGTCTTCCTGTTCCTGCCCGACTGGCAGGGCCGACGGCTGAACAAAGTGCTGGCCAATACGCTGACCTGCAACAGCATCTACCTGCGCCAGATCATGCAGCAGTACGCCGCCGGCAAAAGCGACGACCTGGCCTATCGCCTGGCCCGACGCAACGCCCACAACGCCGATGCCGCGTTGTCCACCACACTGGCCAACATGCTGATGGAGCCGGGGCATTTCCGTAAGGAAGCCGATGTGGGGTTCCGCTTCCTGGTGCTGTCCCACACCCTGCTCAGCTACCTGTCAGGCCTGGGCGCCCACCGGGGCACCGAACTGCCGGCACAGGTACGCGAGCAACTGATCGATGGCGCGGGAGTGAAGCTGGCGACCAGCATCGACGAAATCGCCCAGGGCCTGGCGAGTAAAACGCCAATTGTGGTCCAAAGCGACGAGGAAGAAGCCCTGGCCAATGAGCTTGAGCAGATGCCCGATGAGATCGACGAAGGCCAGCGGTTGGTGCAGACACAGTTGGGGTTGATCTGCCGTCAGCTCGGTCCGTTGCGGACCTTGGCGGCGCATCTGATCAAGGACACCAGCGAGGCTTGAGGGTTGTGGTGTTTACACTATTGCCATCGCGAGCAGGCTCGCTCCCACAGTGGACTTGCTGTGCACACAGACTTTGCATCACAGCAGGCCCAATGTGGGAGCGAGCCTGCTCGCGATGAGGCCAGTTCAGACAGCTCACATCCCATGTTGCTTGAGCAACCGGGCATAGCTCCCATCCGCCTTCATCGCCGCGATCTCCCGGTCAAACCCCGCCACGATCTGCGCATGCTCCGGGTTCTTCAAGCTGACCAGGATGTGCAAGCTGTTTTCACTCAATGCCTTGGGCAAAAATTCCACGGCGCTGCGCACCTTGGCGGATTCGCGGGCCAGGTAATAGCGGGCGACGTACTCGTCTTCCAGGGTCAACTTCACGCGATCGGCAGCCAGCATGCGCACCGCCATCGCGAAGTTATGCACAGGGACTTTCTGCATGTGCGGGTCTTCGTCGAAGTCCTTGGAGTAGGCGTAGCCGCGAACCACGGCGATGGGATAGGCATGCAGCTGCTGCAGGCTGTCAAACTGGATCGCTTCGTCCTTGCGCTTGATGAAACGCACACGGTTGAGCAGATACTCGGCTGAGAACTGGCCGATATGAGTGCGCTCCTCGCTGTACCAGGCGTTGACCAGCACGTCATAGCGGCCCTCGCCGATGCCCAGCATCGCCCGAGCCCAGGGCACCTGTTCGAAGTCCGAGGCATAGCCGGCCCGGGCCAGGGCCGTGCTGACGATATCGGTCGCCAGGCCACCATTGATCAACGTGGAATCGGTAAAGGGTGGCCAGCCATCGGCGACCAGACGCAGCTTTTGCGCGCAGGCCTCGTAGCTCAGTAACAACAACCCGATCAATGCAAGAGCTCGATGCAATCGCGGCATGCCAACGTCCTTGACGGGTTCAAAGCCCGGTTTGTTTTTAGCCGAAACTCAACAGGCATCCTCAGACGCCCGGTCCTAACATTAGCTCATTGGAACCGCTGCGCAGCGCTGTCACGAAGATTACACAAAGACGACAACGCCGCGACAGAGGAATGATGGCATTTTGATCTTTATCGCAGATTTTCCAGTCGACCGAGAAAGAGACTTCCGGGCCAAGCACGCTTAATATCGGCATCAGGTTCTTCAGGAAATTCAAAAAATGGATATCGAGTGGGTCTGTAAACATCACAGTGACCTGAGCAAGGAACAGCTGTATGCCATCCTCAAATTGCGTGCCGAAGTGTTCGTTGTCGAGCAGAACTGCGCCTACCCGGATGTTGACGGCCTGGACCTTGAAGGCGACACGTGCCATTTGATGGCCTGGCAGGGCAACCACCTGGTGGCCTACCTGCGCTTGCTCGACCCGCACTCGCAAAACAGTGACGTAGTGATCGGGCGCGTGATCATCGCACCGCAAGCACGCGGCCAGGGGCTGGGTCACACGTTGATGGAACAGGCACTCAAACAGGCCGAGAAGCATTGGCCCGGGACGTCGATCTCATTGTCGGCCCAGGCGCATTTGCAGGGGTACTACGGGCGGTATGGGTTTGAAGTGGTGGGTGTGGAATACATGGAGGATGGGATTCCACACATTGGTATGCATCGGCCGTAGGAGCTGCCGCAGGCTGCGATCTTTTGATCTTGATCTTGATCTTTCGCTTGAAACTCAAGCGTCTGGGGAAAGATCGCAGCCTCGTTGCACTCGTCAGCTCCTACACAGCTCCTACGGGTATTCAAGCACCGCCTTGATCCGCAGCAAATTCCCCTCGATCCACCCCCGATCGATCGCTCCCCAATCGCGAATCCGATACCGCCCGGCATGATTGCGCGCGCCATCCTCTTGCTCGAACTCACAAACGATATCCAGGTCAGCGAGCGCGGCGATGGTGTCCTGGGCCGTACGCCGTGGCATGCCGGTGGCCTCGGTGAGGGCCGGGACGTTGCTGGCGACACCGCTGTCGATCAGGTAAGCCACGTACAAGCGACGGTAGAAGCTGGTCTTGGTCTTGCTGACATCCATTCGGTCATTCCTTGTGGGGTTGCAGGTCCCGCCAGGTCAGGTACACCCGCAGGTCGAATTCCAACTGGTGATACCCCGGCAGCATGTGCTCGCAGAGTTGGTAGAAGGCCTTGTTGTGGTCCGACTCCTTGAAGTGTGCCAGCTCGTGCACCACGATCATCTTCAGGAACTCGGGCGCCGCATCCTTGAACAACGCAGCGATGCGGATTTCCTTCTTGGCCTTGAGCTTGCCACCCTGCACCCGCGACACCGCGGTATGCAGGCCGAGGGCGCGGTGGGTCAGGTCCAGGCGACTGTCGAACAGCACCTTGTCGATGGCTGGCGCGTTACGCAGGTATTGCTGCTTGAGGTCCAGCGCATAACCGTACAGGGCCTTGTCGCTCTGGATCGGATGTCGGCCCGGATAGCGCTGTTGCAGGTAATCGCCCAGTCGGTCCTGGACGATCAATTGCTGCACTTGGGCTTGCAGGGCGGCGGGGTAGGCCTGGAGGTATTTGAGCGCGGTCATCAAGGGGCAACACAGTCACAAGAGGTCGCCAGTGTAGCGAATTCAAGCCTGCACCGCGCTCCAGTCGAACGGCGTGGCGAAGGCATTGGTGTCTTCGGCCATCAAGGGCCGCGCCACGAGGAATCCCTGCACGTACTCACAGCCATGAGCCTGCAGCCACTCATATTGCTCGCGGGTCTCCACCCCTTCGGCGATCACCCGCAAGCCCAGTTGCGTACACAGGTCGATCACCGAGGCGGCCAACGCGGCATCCCGGGGCGACCCCGGCAGGCGGGCGATCAAGTGCCGGTCGAGCTTGAGGGTATCGAGTTCAAGATCGCGCAGATGCGTCAGCGAACAGGGCCCCGAACCGAAGTCATCCAACGCCACGCGCACCCCGAGGTGGCGCAGCAGGCGCAATTGCTTTTGGGTTTCATCGGGATTGCGCATCAGCGCATCCTCGGTCACCTCCACCTCCAGTTGCCGGGGCTTCAAGGCATGACGCTCGAGGACCTGGCGCAACTCGGTCACCAGGTTGGGCATGCCGAACTGTGTACTGCTCAGGCTCACTCCCAACACCAAGTCGTCAGCGAACAAGCGCTCCCAGACTTTGCGCTGGGCGGCGCTGCGATGGTAAATCCAGCTGCCCAGCCGGCTGATCAACCGCGCCTCTTCCAGCAAGGGCAGGAACAGGCCCGGCGGAACATCACCGACGCTGGGGTGCTGCCAGCGCAACAGCGCCTCGAACCCGCGGATCCGCCCATCGATGATGCTTACCTGCGGCTGGTAGACCATATTGAAATCGCGGTTCTCGATGGCCGAGCGCACGCTCTCTTCCAGCATCAGCCGTGAACGGGCTCGACCGTTCATTTCATGATCGTAAAAACGGTATTGCTGGCGCCCGGCACGCTTGGCTTCGTACATGGCGATGTCGGAGGCCCGCAGCAACCCATCGAGATTGGCGCCGCAATCGGGGTACGTCGCGATGCCGATGCTGGCCCCCAATGCCACATCCATGCCTTCGATCTGCTGGCAGATCGCGACGCGCTCGATGAGTTTCTCGGCGATCTTGGCCGCTTGCTCGGGGAACTCCAGGTCCAGCAGCGCGGTGAACTCGTCCCCGCCCAGGCGCGCCAGGATATCGAATGGGCGCAGACACGCCTTCAGCTGCTCCGACACCCAGCGCAATACCCGATCCCCGGCATCGTGCCCCAGCGAGTCATTGACCCGTTTGAAACCATCGAGGTCCAGGTACAGCAGCACCCAGTTGCTTTCCAGGCGCTCGCTGCGCATCAACAGGTTTTCGGCGGTCTGGTAGAACCCCCGGCGGTTGAGCAACCCGGTCAGCGGGTCCGTGACAGCCTGATATTCGAGTTGCTGGTGCAAGTGGCGAACCACGGACATGTCCTGGAGGGTCACCACCATCGCCTTCTGCTCCGACGGCAACGGCGCACAGGACAAGGCCACCGACACCTGCTGTCCGGGCGCAGTGCGCAGGACCGCGTCATGCAATCGCCAGGTTTCACCCCGCCGATAGGCGTTGTGGATATCGGAATCGAACCACTCGGGGATGTGCGGTTTCTGCAGGAAATCCAGGAACGGCATGCCTTGCAATTGCTCGGCGGTGGCATTGAGCAAGCGGCAGGTAGAGGGGTTGGCGAAACGGATACAGCCATTCTCATCCACCACCAGGATGCCCTCGGCGGCGTTGTCCAGAACCGAGGCATTGAAGGCCCTGGCTGCTTCGAGATCCTGGCTCAGGCGCTGCAAGGCCCGGCGATTGCGCTGGTGCTCGAGCAACGCCTGGACCTTGGGCTTGAGGATTTGCGGGTCGAAGGGTTTGAACAGGTAATCCACGGCGCCACTGGCGTAGCCCTTGATGACCGCATCCTGGGATTGCTCGTTGGCCGTCAGGAAAATGATCGGCGTGAGCCGCGTGCGCTGGCTGCCGCGCATCAGGCGCGCCACTTCGAAACCGTCCATGTCGGGCATCTGCACATCCAGCAGAACCAGGTCGATGTCGTGTTCGAGCAAAAGGTTAAGCGCCTCGACACCCGAGGCTGCGGTCATGACTCGCCAATCCTGACGCTGCAACAAGGCTCGCATGCTGAGCAGGTTTTCAGGGTAATCATCAACAATCAAAAGGACAGAGCTGTCTTCGCCGAGCGGTGGTTGCGCGCATTCCATGCTGCTTCTCTTATCGGGCGCCACGTCCGTTTTTACGTAGCAAAGCGGACAAATACTGTCCCCTCACTCTAGACCCGGATTGTGAAAAGCAGTAGGTGTCAACGCGCCATCATCCAGACAAAGCCCGAAATAGCCGACTAACGGTCACCCTCTTCGGGCACAAAAGCTGCACAGACAACTTCGACGGACAATTGACGTCAGCCATCCGCCGAAAGGTTGCCAGCCAGTTTCTTCCGTCGCTCACCCGTACGCCCCGAAAAGACCGGCCTAGAGCCTTGCTTTGTGGTGTGCAGCTTTTTCATCGAGTGACATAGGATCCCACCATGATCGATCTCTCAACCTGGAACCTGAGCATTCCCGAAGGCAGCCCTCCTGCCACCATCGAAACCTCTCAACTCGTGCAAGGGTTCCAGGACCAGTATTTCCACTCCGATTCCGGCACGGTGTTTTTCTGGGCACCGGTGACTGGCGCCACGACCACTAATGCTATTTATCCACGCAGTGAACTTCGTGAAACCTACAGCAACGGCACCTTGCGCAATTGGCTGTACCCGGCGGCGGACAACAAGCTAGCTGCCACCCTGGCCGTCAGCCAAGTACCCAGCACCGGCAAGATCGTGATTGGTCAGATCCATGCCAAGGACAGCACCCGTCCCATGGTGAAGCTGGAATACCAATATAAAACCTACAGTTCCACCGGCAACATTGTCGCCAAGGTGCGCATGCGCCCGGACGATGAAACAGGCCAGGTCATCACCATCGCCACGGGCATCAAACTGAATCAATCCTTCTCTTACCTGATCCATCTCAGCCCCGCTGGCGTCCTGACCATCAATGGCGCGGGTTACCAGTGGAGCTCCCCCATCAGCTCCACTTGGAGTGACAAGCCGCTGTATTTCAAGGCGGGCGTGTACGTGCAGGACAACACCGGTTATCCCACCGAAGGCGGAACCGTGACGTTCAGCTTGCTGGATATCGATCACCTCTAGGCACTTTGCGTTGGCGCCAGGGCAGCAACGGAATGCTGCCCGCCAAACCCGACACTATCGATGCGCCATAGTTCAGGTCTAGCTCGAAACTACCGACTAACGGTTACCCATCCAGGCATAGATGCTGCAATTGACATATTCGACGGACAATTGACGTCAAGCATCCGCCGGATGGTTACTCAAAAAAGCCCCCCTCCTGCGTGATCAACACACTCCAAATGCTCGGAGTAGAGCCTCCCGCTTTGGTACTCAGCACTTTTACGCCCGTTACGCAGGATCCGACCATGATCGATCTCAATACTTGGAACTTGAGCATTCCCGAAGGCAGCCCCGCCATCACCATCGAAACGCCTCGGCTGGCCCAAGGGTTCAAAGATGAATATTTCCACTCCGACACCGGCACGCTGTTCTTCTGGGCGCCGGTGACCGGCACCAAGACTGCAAACGCGATCTACCCACGCAGCGAACTGCGCGAAACCTACAGCGACGGTACCCTGCGCAACTGGTTGTACCCGGCGGCGGACAACACCCTGCGTGCCGCCGTAACCGTCAACCAGGTGCCCAGCAGCGGCAAGCTCGTGATCGGTCAGATCCACGCCAAAGACAGCACCAGCCCCATGGTGAAACTGGAGTACCAATACAAGACCTACAGCTCCACCGGCAACATCGTCGCCAAGGTGCGCATCCGTCCCGACGACGAAACCGGCCAGGTCATCACCATCGCCACCGGCGTGAAGCTCGACCAACGCTTTACCTACATGATCCACCTCAGCCCGAAGGGCGCACTGGGCATCAGTGCGGCGGGCTACAACTGGAGAACCACTGTCGACCCGTCCTGGAAAGTCAAACCGCTGTATTTCAAAGCGGGCGTCTACGTTCAGGACAACACCGGCTACACCACCGAAGGCGGCAAAGTGACGTTCAGCCTACTGGAAATCAAACACACCACCCTTTGAGCGCCCCCCCCCGCATTAGCAGCATGGAACGCTGCTATCGACCTACCTTCGAAGCACCCATTCAGGGTGTTTTTTTGTTCGCGCGCAGCGAAAGAATCAAATGGCCATCGCACAAGGTTCCGAAAAAAATCGGAATAGTCGACCAACGGTCGTTTGTCTCGGGCACAAAAGCGACAAACGCAACTCTGACGGACTGTTGACGCCAACCCTCCGCCGGACGACCGTGCCAAAAACTCGTCCGCACCCCCTTCTGGCCTCAGCAAAAGCGCGTCTTAGAGCCTCCGGCTGTGGCGTAAATCATTTCTTCTTCTCAGAAAGGATCCGAACATGGTCGATCTTGCAACCTGGAACCTGAGCATCCCCGAAGGCAGTCCGCCGAAAACCATCGAAACCCCTCGGCTGGTGGATGGGTTCCAGGACAAATATTTCAACTCCGAAGGCAGCACGGTGTATTTCTGGTCGCCGGTGACCGGCACCAAGACTGAAAACGCGATCTACCCGCGCAGCGAATTGCGCGAGACCTACAAGGACGGCACCTTGCGCAACTGGCTGTACCCCGATGCCGACAACCAATTGCGTGCGAAACTGGTCGTCAGCCAGGTGCCCAGTAGCGGCAAGATCGTGATCGGTCAGATTCATGCCAAGGACAGCAGCAAACCCTTGGTGAAGTTGGAATACCAATACAAAGAGGACAGCTCCACCGGCAACATCGTCGCCAAAGTCCGCATGCGCCCCGATGACGACGAAGGCCGGGTCATCACCGTCGCCTCCGGCGTGAAACTCAATCAGTCCTTCAGTTACCGGATCCACCTTGATCGCACCGGTGACCTGGGCATTACTGCGGCGGGTCGTAGCTGGTACACCACCATCAGCTCCACTTGGCGGGTCAAGCCGTTGTACTTCAAGGCTGGGGTGTACGTGCAGGACAACACTGGCTACACCAGTGAAGGCGGGAAAGTGACGTTCAGCGTGCTGGATATCGATCACAACACCTGAAATTTCACTTCCGATAATCTCGTAGGAAACCCCCTCTTGTGGCGAGGGGATTTATCCCCGCTGGGCTGCGAAGCAGCCCCCTCTTTCCGTCAGCCCCACCGCATGTGCCGACTTTACGGCGGCTGCGCCCCCGAGCGGGAGCAAGCTCCCTCGCCACAGGGGGGCGGTGCGTCCTACAGGTCGATTTTGGTCTCGAAAATCTCCTCTATAGTTCGGTTTGTCCGCTGGCTTTGGTCAGTGGGCAAGGGTTTCGCAGCCCTGGTGAGTTAGAATCACGACCGTCAAAAATCGACATAGGCGAATCCTGCCTACGTTCGGCTTTTCATGGCGGCTGTGTGTGGGAGATCTTCGGGTCTGCCGGGTTTCTCTAACTCCTCGGTCTGCGAACCCGCACATGGCTGCCACCCAATTTGTTTCGCAGCGAACGGTGGCGAGTACTTTTTCTTGAGTTAGAGGTTTGTCATGAAAACTGAACAATCGCTTAGCCGCTTCAGCCCACTCACTCCGATCGCCACCACACAACCCATACTGTTCATCGACAGCACCGCCCCACTGACTGAACTCCACGCCTGCGCCAGTGAACGCCTACACGCCACCCTCGACTACCTGACACTCATGGCCTGCGCCACCCTGCGCGATTCGGCCGCCAGCGACTTCAATACCCTCACCAATGTTGCCCGGATCCTGGTTCAGGATGTCACTGATGTGTTTGGTGTCATTGAACAGCGTGGGCTCGAAGGGGAATAAAATATTGCGGGCATATCCATTGCTGCGGTAACGGCTGCTTAGGGTTTCGCCCTTACGGCCAGCCCTTTCAAGGTCTTTGATAAAATCCCACAAAACTCCAGTCAGGGTGACGAAAGCAATGTGGGCAGAAGTTCTAGCGCGGTTTGAGAAAAAAGCACCGGCCAGTGT
>NZ_LMDO01000022.1:0-65754 GCF_001425105.1 Pseudomonas sp. Root401
GAGAAGTCTCCCACGGTCCGTACTGGCTAGAGTCGGAATCGAGCTTTTAGTCCCGCCCACCCCTTCAAGTCTAAACATACAAGCGAGCTTGCTCGCGATAGCGGTGTATCAGCCATGAAGGTATCGACTGACATACCGCCATCGCGAGCAAGCTCGCTCCCACAGGGTCCGGTGTTGAATCCAATAACTGATCGCCCGGTTTATTCAGCCCGCAGGGTCTTCACCCCTTCAGGGGTCCCCAGCAGCAGTACATCCGCCGGACGTGCCGCGAACAAACCGTTGGTGACCACGCCCACGATGGCGTTGATCTGGCTTTCCAGTTCCACCGGGTTGGTGATCTGCAGGTTGTGCACGTCCAGGATGATGTTGCCGTTATCGGTCAACACGCCTTCGCGATACACCGGGTCGCCGCCCAGTTTCACCAGCTGACGGGCCACATGACTGCGGGCCATCGGGATGACTTCCACTGGCAATGGGAACGCGCCAAGCACCGGCACCAGTTTGCTGGCGTCGGCGATGCAGATGAAGGTCTTGGCCACGGCCGCGACGATCTTCTCGCGAGTCAGGGCCGCGCCGCCGCCCTTGATCAGGTTCAGGTGCGCGTCGCTTTCGTCGGCGCCGTCGATGTAGAACTCCAGGTCGCTCACAGTGTTGAGCTCGTACACCGGGATCCCGTGGCCCTTGAGGCGCGCAGCGGTTGCTTCGGAGCTGGCGACCGCACCGTCGAAAGCGCCCTTGTGTTGCGCCAGCGCGTCGATGAAGCAATTGGCCGTAGAGCCGGTGCCAACCCCGACGACGCTCTTGTCATCCAGCTTCGGGAGGATGAGGTCGACGGCGGCCTGGGCCACGGCCTGTTTGAGTTGATCCTGGGTCATGCGGGCTCCGAAAGCGGGCAGGAAGTAAAGAGGGGCGCGAGTATAACCCAACAAAACCTTGGGATTCGTGTGGTCGCCCAGCTAAAAGCCGGGTTAGACTCCTTGGCCCTGCCCAACCCGCTCAGTGATGCTTTCCGATGCTTGAACAGTACGTCAAAAAGATCCTCACCTCGCGCGTTTACGACGTTGCCGTAGAAACCCCGCTGCAGACCGCTCGCCAGCTCTCCGAGCGGCTGGGCAACAGCATTTTGCTCAAGCGCGAAGACTTGCAGCCGGTGTTCTCGTTCAAGATTCGCGGGGCCTATAACAAGCTGACCCAGCTCAGCGACGAAGAGCGCGCACGCGGCGTGGTCACCGCTTCGGCGGGCAACCACGCCCAGGGCCTGGCCCTGGCGGCCAAGGTGCTGGGCGTCAAGGCCACCATCGTGATGCCCAAGACCACCCCGGAAATCAAGGTCGAAGGCGTGCGCTCGCGTGGCGGCAAAGTGGTGTTGCACGGCGACTCGTTCCCCGAAGCCCTGGCCTATTCGCTGAAACTGGTCGACGAAAAAGGCTACGTCTACATCCACCCGTATGACGATCCCCACACCATTGCCGGGCAGGGCACCGTGGCGATGGAAATCCTGCGCCAGCACCCGGGGCGCCTGGATGCGATCTTCGTCCCGGTGGGCGGTGGCGGGCTGATTGCCGGGATCGCGGCCTACGTGAAATACCTGCGCCCGGACATCAAGATCATCGGCGTCGAGCCGGACGATTCCAATTGCCTGCAAGCGGCCATGGCCGCTGGCGAGCGCGTGGTCCTGCCGACCGTGGGGCTGTTCGCCGATGGCGTCGCCGTGGCGCAGATCGGCCAGCACACCTTCGATATCTGCAAGCACTACGTGGACGAAGTCATCACCGTCAGCACCGACGAGATCTGCGCCGCGATCAAGGATATCTACGACGATACCCGCTCGATCACCGAACCTGCCGGCGCCTTGGGCGTGGCCGGGATCAAGAAATACGTCGAGTCACGGGGCATCAGCGGCCAGACCCTGGTGGCCATCGACTCCGGTGCCAACGTCAACTTCGATCGCTTGCGCCACGTTGCCGAACGCGCCGAACTGGGCGAAGGCCGCGAAGCGATCATCGCCGTGACCATCCCCGAGAAGCCGGGCAGCTTCAAGGCGTTCTGCGAAGCCGTCGGCAAGCGCCAGATCACCGAATTCAACTATCGCTACAACACCGGCAGCGAAGCGCACATCTTCGTCGGCGTGCAGACCCACCCGGAAAACGACCCGCGCAGCGCGCTGATCGCCAGCCTGACCGAACAAGGCTTCCCGGTGCTGGACCTGACCGACAACGAACTGGCCAAGTTGCACATTCGCCACATGGTCGGCGGGCATGCGGCCCACGTGATCGACGAAGTGGTGCTGCGCTTCGAATTCCCGGAACGCCCGGGTGCGCTGTTCAACTTCCTCAACAAGCTGGGCGGGCGCTGGAACATCTCGATGTTCCACTATCGCAACCATGGCGCGGCGGATGGCCGTGTGGTCGCCGGGCTGCAGGTGCCGCACGATGAGCGCCACCTGGTGCCGGCCGCCCTGGAAGAAATCGGCTACCCGTACTGGGATGAAAGCGATAACCCGGCCTATCAACTGTTCCTGGGTTGATAAAGCCGGGCTAGGCTTTGAGCAAGACTTGAGGAAAATTCAACAATGGAAACATTGACTGCGCTGAAGATCGCTCACGTCATCGCCACCGTACTGCTGCTGGCAGGCGCCCTGGGGCTGGCCGTCTGGGTCTGGCGCACGCGCCGCAACGGCGATGCCACGGCGGCGGCGCGCACGCTGCAACGTCCGCGGCTGTTCATCTGGCTGGTGATGATCCTGGCTCTGGTGAGCCTGCCCTTCACGGGCTGGTGGATGGTGCATCAGGTGGGCTGGTCGCTGGGGCAGACCTGGCTGTTGGCTTCCAGCGTGCTCTACACCGTGGCGGCGCTGGCGGGGTTCTGGCTGGTGGTGCGACTGAACAAATTGCGCAAGGCGCCGGGAGGTAGCGGGAAGTTTACCTTTGCCTTGGCGTTGTTCAGCGTTGTCTGCTTTATCGCCATTGCGGGGTTGATGGGGGCCAAGCCGGTTTAAAACACAGTCTGTGGGAGCAAGGCTTGCCCGCGATTGGCTTTACGCGATGCGAAGGTACGTATGCCAATCGCGAGCAAGCTTTGCTCCCACAGCCACTCACGGGCAAGCCTTGCTCCCACTGTCAATTGCGCAACGAAATTACTGGCCAACCCCGCTTCTGGGCCTCGGCTTTAAGGTTCGGATCCGGATCCACCGCCACCGGATGCGTCACCACCTCCAGCAGCGCCAGGTCGTTCATCGAGTCGCTGTAGAAATAGCTGCCGTCGAGCGAATGCCCGCTCTCTTCCAGCCAACGGTTCAGCCGGGTCACCTTGCCCTCGCGAAAGCACGGGACATCCGTGCTGCGCCCGCTGTAGCGCCCATCGATCATCTCGCACTCGGTGGCGATCAGGGTCTCGACGCCCAGGCGCTCGGCAATCGGCCCGGTGACAAAGCGGTTGGTGGCGGTGATGATCACCAGCTTGTCGCCAGCGTCACGGTGCTTTTCCAGCAATTCGATGGCCTGGGGCAGCACGATCGGTTCGATGCAATCGCGCATGTAGTCCAGGTGCCACTGGGCCAGCACGTGCATTTCGGTACGACCGAGAATTTCCAGGCAAAAATTCAGGTACTCGGCGTTGTCGAGCTTGCCGGCCAGGTAATCCTGGTAGAACTCGTCGTTGCGTGCCTTGTAGGTCACAGCGTCCAGGAAACCGCGCTCGCACAGGTAATCGCCCCACGCGTGGTCGCTGTCGCCGCCCAGCAATGTGTTGTCCAAGTCGAATAAAGCCAGCCGCATTGCAGTTACTCGCTGAAAAATCTGAAGAAAGGCGTCCAGAATACGGACTTTTCACAAGAGTGCACATAAGCTAGGCGGGCTCGTTGCTGCTTTCACAACCTTTGTGGAACAATGCGGCGACATGCGTTTGCGAGGTTGTTGCCGTGATCGACCCCGATGGTTTCCGCCCCAATGTGGGGATCATTCTTACGAATGATGCAGGGCAGGTGCTATGGGCTCGCCGTATCAATCAAGACGCCTGGCAGTTTCCCCAGGGCGGGATCAACCCCCAGGAGACGCCGGAAGAGGCCTTGTACCGCGAGTTGAACGAAGAAGTGGGGCTTGAGCGAGAAGATGTCGAAATACTCGCCTGCACCCGAGGCTGGTTGCGCTATCGTTTGCCGCAACGCCTGGTCAGGACGCACAGCCAACCGCTGTGCATCGGCCAGAAGCAGAAATGGTTTCTCCTGCGCCTGATCTCCAACGAGCAGCGGGTGCGGATGGATTTGACCGGTAAACCGGAGTTCGATGGCTGGCGCTGGGTCAGCTATTGGTATCCGTTGGGCCAGGTGGTGACATTCAAGCGCGAAGTGTACCGACGCGCTCTCAAAGAGCTTGCCCCGCGCCTGCTGACGCGCGACTGACGACGGAGTTCGACCCCGAGCCATGCTCAATACGCTGCGCAAGATCGTCCAGGAAGTTAACTCCGCCAAGGATCTCAAGGCGGCGTTGGGGATTATTGTATTGCGTGTCAAAGAGGCCATGGGCAGCCAGGTCTGCTCGGTCTACCTGCTGGACCCCGAGACCAATCGTTTCGTGCTGATGGCCACCGAGGGCTTGAACAAGCGCTCCATCGGCAAAGTCAGCATGGCCCCCAATGAAGGCCTGGTCGGTCTGGTCGGCACACGCGAAGAACCCCTGAACCTCGAAAACGCCGCGGATCACCCGCGCTACCGCTACTTTGCCGAAACCGGCGAAGAGCGCTACGCCTCGTTCCTCGGCGCACCGATCATCCACCACCGCCGCGTTGTCGGCGTGTTGGTCATCCAGCAAAAAGAACGCCGCCAGTTCGATGAGGGTGAAGAAGCCTTCCTCGTGACCATGAGCGCGCAGCTGGCCGGGGTTATCGCCCACGCCGAGGCCACCGGCTCGATCAGCGGCCTGGGTCGCCAGGGCAAGGGCATCCAGGAAGCCAAGTTCGTCGGCGTACCGGGTTCACCGGGCGCGGCGGTGGGCACGGCGGTGGTCATGTTGCCGCCCGCCGACCTGGACGTGGTGCCGGACAAGACCATTACCGATATCGACGCCGAATTGGGCTTGTTCAAGACCGCCATCGAAGGCGTGCGCGCCGACATGCGCGCCCTGTCGGCCAAGCTGGCGACGCAGTTGCGCCCTGAAGAGCGCGCGCTGTTCGACGTTTACCTGATGATGCTCGACGATGCCTCCCTGGGCAGCGAAGTGACCACCGTCATCAAGACCGGCCAGTGGGCCCAGGGCGCACTGCGCCAGGTGGTGACCGACCACGTCAACCGTTTCGAACTGATGGACGACGCCTACCTGCGCGAGCGGGCCTCGGACGTCAAGGACCTTGGCCGCCGGTTGCTGGCCTACTTGCAGCAAGAGCGCCAGCAGACCCTGGTCTACCCCGACAACACCATCCTGGTCAGCGAAGAGCTGACCCCGGCCATGCTCGGCGAAGTGCCCGAAGGCAAGCTGGCGGGGCTGGTCTCGGTATTGGGTTCGGGCAACTCCCACGTGGCGATCCTGGCCCGGGCCATGGGCATCCCGACGGTGATGGGCCTGGTGGACCTGCCGTACTCCAAGGTCGACGGCATCCAGATGATCGTCGATGGCTACCACGGCGAGGTCTACACCAACCCCAGCGACGTGCTGCGCAAGCAGTTTGCCGATGTGGTCGAGGAAGAAAAGCAACTGTCCCTGGGCCTGGATGCGCTGCGGGACCTGCCGTGCGTGACGCTCGACGGCCACCGCATGCCACTGTGGGTCAACACCGGCCTGCTGGCCGACGTGGCCCGGGCGCAGAAACGTGGCGCCGAAGGTGTGGGCCTGTACCGCACCGAAGTGCCGTTCATGATCAACCAGCGCTTCCCCAGCGAAAAGGAACAGCTGGCGATCTACCGCGAACAACTGGCCGCGTTCCACCCGCAACCGGTGACCATGCGCAGCCTGGACATCGGCGGCGACAAGTCCCTGTCCTACTTCCCGATCAAGGAAGACAACCCGTTCCTCGGCTGGCGCGGCATTCGCGTGACGCTCGACCACCCGGAAATCTTCCTGGTCCAGGCCCGTGCCATGCTCAAGGCCAGCGAAGGCCTGAACAACCTGCGCATCCTGCTGCCGATGATCTCCGGCACCCATGAACTGGAAGAAGCCCTGCACCTGATCCACCGGGCCTGGGGCGAAGTACGCGACGAAGGTACCGACGTGCCGATGCCGCCGATCGGGGTGATGATCGAGATTCCGGCAGCGGTGTACCAGACCAAGGAACTGGCGCGGCAGGTGGACTTCCTGTCGGTGGGCTCCAACGACCTGACCCAGTACCTGCTGGCCGTGGACCGTAACAACCCACGGGTGGCGGACCTGTACGACTACCTGCACCCGGCGGTGCTGCAAGCCTTGCAGAACGTGGTGCGTGATGCCCATGCCGAAGGCAAGCCGGTGAGCATCTGCGGCGAAATGGCCGGCGACCCGGCGGCGGCAGTGCTGCTGATGGCGATGGGGTTCGACAGCTTGTCGATGAACGCCACCAATCTGCCGAAAGTGAAGTGGATGCTGCGCCAGATCAACCTCAGCAAGGCCCAGGAGTTGCTCGCGGAGGTGATGACCATCGATAACCCGCAAGTGATCCACAGCTCCTTGCAACTGGCGCTGAAGAACCTCGGGTTGGCGCGGATGATCAATCCGGCTTCGAACAAGACCCTCTAGGCACGAGCACCTGTGGCGAGGGAGCTTGCTCCCGCTGGGCTCTGTAGGAGCTGGCGAAGCCTGCGATCTTTTGATCTTTTGATCTTTCGCTTGAGATTCAATTGGCAGCGGAAAGATCGCAGCCTCGTTGCACTCGACAGCTCCTACACAGCTCCTACACAGCTCCTACGCAGCTCCTGCACAGGTCCTACAGGGCTGAATCAAATGTGCAGCGCCACCTCCCCCAAATGCCCCCCATGCGGCCCGAAACTGCGCTCGACCATCTGCCGCGTCCCGTCGGCATGGACAATCAGCGCCGTACTTGCCCGTGTCCCGTAGGCCGGGCTGGCGATGAATACACTCGACAGCAGCATCTCGGTCGCCACGCCCACCCCCGTATCAGGCAGCTCAGCCACCGGAGCAGGCTGCGGGTCGTTCAGCAGCGTAAGCAGTACCTCGGGCTGCGGATCGTCCAGCGCCTCGCCCAGCGCCGCACGAGCCTTGAGCAGCTTGGGCCATGGCGTGTTCAGCCCAGCGTTCGACAAGCCATAGAGCCCCTCGCCCAACCGCTGCGGCTGGGTATCGCGGGCGTTGTGGTGCCACAGCTCGACGCCATCGCCGAGCAGCAGGTTGAACCCGCCATACTCGCTGGCGCGGGGCACGATTTCGCTCAAATAATCGGCGATCGACAGATTCCCGGTCAGAAACCGCGCCACCAGTTCGCCACGCGACTTGAATGCCGGCAACTGGCCCGGGTCACGAATGTTGGTCAGCGCCGCAAAGCGCCCCTCGGCGCCAATGCCGAGCCAGGTGCCGCCAGCCTCCAGATCGCGCCCGGCATGCACATAGGGCGCATCAGGCCACTGGGCCAGGGGCAAGGTCGGCCGGGCATAGAACTCGTCGCGGTTGGCCGCCACGATCAGCGGCCGGGCATGGCCGGGTCGCCAGGCAAATACGATCAGGCACATCAGGTTGTCCTGTTTAAAAATGCCAATCACCAAATAAGGCTCGCGCTGGGCTCTGTAGGAGCTGGCGAAGCCTGCGATCTTTTGATCTTTTGATCTTTCGCTTGAGATTCAAGTGTCTGGGGAAAGATCGCAGCCTCGTTGCACTCGACAGCTCCTACACAGCTCCTACGGGCGCAGTCGAGCTAGCGGGCGCGAGCTTGCTCTCTCGCCACAACATCTGTTCGCCACTCTACCCACACATCGCCCTCGCATCCATCGCCTTCAGTAGAGCCCAAGCCCCTCGATCCGTTACCATGCCGCTCTTATTTCGGGGATGGGCGGGGAGACGCTGGTGGAATTTGTGCTCTATCTGCTGCTCGGCGCCTGCGCCGGCGTGCTGGCCGGGTTGTTCGGCGTGGGGGGCGGGATCATCATCGTCCCGGTGCTGGTGTTCAGTTTCACCCTGCAGGGCTTCGACCCGCAGGTGTTGACGCACCTGGCCGTCGGCACCTCGCTGGCATCGATCATCTTTACCTCGGTCAATGCCGTGCGTGAGCACCAGCGCAAAGGCGCGGTGCGCTGGCCGGTGTTCGCCTGGATGACCGTCGGCATCCTGATCGGTGCCGGATTCGGCGCGATCACCGCCGAAGCGATTTCCGGCCCGCACCTGCAAAAGATCATCGGCGTGTTCGCCCTGATCGTTGCCCTGCAACTGGCCCTGGACTTCAAGCCCAACGCCAGTCGCAGCGTACCGGGCAAGGCCGGGCTGACCCTGGCCGGCACGGTGATCGGCTGGGCCTCGGCGATTTTCGGCATCGGTGGCGGCTCGCTGACCGTGCCGTTCCTGACCTGGCGCAGCGTGCCGATGCAGCAAGCGGTCGCGACCTCATCGGCCTGCGGACTGCCCATCGCCGTGGTCAGTGCATTAAGTTTCATGATTCTGGGCTGGCACGATCCATTGCTGCCGGCCCATAGTCTCGGTTTTGTGTATTTGCCGGCGCTGCTGGGCATCGCCCTGACCAGCATGGTCTTCGCCCGCTTCGGTGCGCGGCTGGCCCATCGCCTGTCGCCGCGCTTGCTCAAGCGGCTGTTCGCCGCCCTGCTATTCTGCGTCGGCTTGAGTTTCCTGTTCTGACGCAATCCTGGCTTAATCCCGAGGTGGCAGCGTCGCCCGGGTATTTTTGACGTTTATGAGGAATATCAATGCTGCCTTACCCGCAGATCGATCCGGTGGCCCTGGCCATCGGCCCGCTGAAAATCCACTGGTACGGCCTGATGTACCTGGTCGGCATCGGCGGCGCCTGGTTGCTGGCGTCGCGCCGGCTCAACCGTTTCGACCCGACCTGGAACAAGGAAAAGCTCTCCGACCTGGTGTTCTGGCTGTCCATGGGCGTGATCGTTGGCGGGCGCCTGGGCTACGTGCTGTTCTACGACCTGAGTGCGTACCTGGCCAACCCGACGCTGATCTTTGAAGTCTGGAAAGGCGGCATGTCGTTCCACGGCGGGTTCATTGGCGTGATGCTGGCGGCGTTGTGGTTCGGCAAGCGCAACAACAAATCGTTCTTCCAACTGATGGACTTCGTCGCGCCGATGGTGCCGATCGGCCTGGGTGCCGGGCGCATCGGCAACTTCATCAATGCCGAGTTGTGGGGCAAGCCGACCGACGTGCCATGGGCGATGATCTTCCCGCCGTTCAGCGACCCGGCGCAGTTGCCGCGCCACCCGTCGCAGCTCTATCAGTTCGCCCTCGAGGGTGTGGCACTGTTCCTGATCCTCTGGCTGTTCTCGCGCAAGCCGCGGCCAACCATGGCGGTGTCGGGCATGTTTGCGTTGTTCTACGGGATCTTCCGTTTCATCGTTGAATTCGTCCGCGTACCGGATGCCCAACTCGGCTATCTGGCGTGGAACTGGCTGACCATGGGCCAGGTGCTGTGCCTGCCGATGATCATCGGCGGCCTGGCGCTGATCTGGCTGGCTTATCATCGCGCGCCGGCTGCGGCGGCCAAGGTTTAAAATTCGAACCCCGGGGCTCTGGCCCCGGGTTCAAGGACACAGGTAATCCATGAAGCAATATCTCGATCTGGTGGCCCACGTCATCAAGAACGGCACCAAGCAAGCCAACCGCACCGGTGTGAACACCATCAGCTTCCCCGGCGCCATGCTGCGCTATGACTTGAAGGACGGCTTCCCGGCCATCACCACCCGCAAAATGGCCTTCAAATCGGCCATCGGCGAGATGTGCGGCTTCCTGCGCGGCGTGAACAACGCCGCCGAATTCCGTGCCCTGGGCTGCAAGGTCTGGGACCAGAACGCCAACGAAAACGCCCAGTGGCTGGCCAACCCGTTCCGCCAAGGCGAAGACGACCTGGGCGAGATCTACGGCGTGCAATGGCGCAAATGGCCGGCCTACAAACAGATCCCCCTGAGCAACCCGGCGGCCATCGAGCAGACCCTGGCCCAGGGTTACCGGCAGATCGCCGAAGGCGAAGAAAACGGCCAGGCCTACGTGGTGCTGTACAAGGCCATCGACCAGGTTCGCCAGTGCGTCGACACCATCATCAAGGACCCGGGCAGCCGACGCATCCTGTTCCACGGCTGGAACTGCGCCCAGCTCGATGAGATGGCCCTGCCGCCGTGCCACCTGCTCTACCAGTTCCACCCGAATGTCGAGACCAGGGAAATCTCCCTGACCCTCTACATCCGCTCCAACGACTTGGGCCTGGGCACGCCGTTCAACCTCACCGAAGGCGCCGCGCTGCTGAGCCTGATCGGTCGCCTGACCGGCTACACGCCGCGCTGGTTCACCTATTTCATCGGCGATGCACACGTCTACGAAAACCACTTGGACATGCTCAACGAACAGCTCACGCGCGAGCCGTTCCCGATGCCCAAGCTGGTGATTTCCGAGCGTGTGCCGGAGTTTGCCAAGACCGGCGTGTACCAGCCCGAGTGGCTGGAGTTGGTGGAACCGGGCGACTTTTCCCTCGAAGGCTACCAGCACCACGCGCCGATGACCGCGCCGATGGCGGTCTAGAAGAATCCCACCATCCCCCTGTGTGCGGGCCTGTGGGAGCAAAGCTTGCTCGCGATGGAAACGCCTCGATCCGTCAGAAGATCGCGTTATCGTTCATCGCGAGCAAGCTTTGCTTCCACAGGATCGCACCAAGCTTTGCTCCCACAGGCTCGCTCATAGGCGGCTCTGTGTATTCGAATTGGCGGCAAGGGCTCAATGCCCGTGACTACGCCCCACATGGGAATGCTCCACCTCCGGCGCCACCGCCCCGCTCACTTCCAAACGCTGCAAGATCCCGCATTGATCCAGGTCCGGCCCTTCGCCGCAGCGATGGCGCAGGTCGATCAGTTGCGTCTGCAAGGCCAGCAGGCCGTCGATGCGGGCCTTGACGTGTTGGATGTGTTCGTCGATCAGCGCGTTGACGCTTTCGCACTGGTCCTGGGGGCTGTCGCGCAGGGCCAGGAGGCTGCGGATTTCCTCCAGAGTCATGTCCAAGGTGCGGCAATTGCGGATGAACGTCAGCCGTTCGGCATGGGCCTGGGTGTAGACGCGGTAATTGCCGTCGCTGCGGGCCGGTTCCGGCAGCAAGCCTTCGCGCTCGTAGTAACGGATGGTTTCGACCTGGCAGTCGGTGATTTTCGCCAGTTCTCCGATCTTCATGATGCGGCCTCCCAAATAGGTGCTTGACCCTATAGTGGCTACAGGGTCTTTACTGCGCAACAGGCACTTTTCACGGACGTCACCCGATGAGCGATTCCCTTCACATCCACAAACCCGACCACGGCCATGACCACGGACATTCCTGCTGCGCATCGAAAGCAGCCCCGTCGCAGGTCATCCTCGGCAAAACGCCGACGGACGGTGCGCGGCTGAGCAGTTTCCGCATCGAAGCCATGGACTGCCCCACTGAACAGACGCTGATCCAGAACAAGCTCGGCAAGCTCGAAGGCGTGCAGCAACTGGACTTCAACCTGATCAACCGCGTGCTGGGCGTGACCCACGATTTGCCTAGCGACGCGCCGATCATCAAGGCCATCGAATCCTTAGGGATGCAGGCCGAGCCGATGACCCCGGGCAAAGAGAAAGCCACCCCTGACTTGCCCGCCCCGGCCAAGCCCTGGTGGCCGCTGGCGCTGTCCGGCGTGACGGCCCTGGGTGCCGAGTTGATCCACTTCACCAGCGCCGCGCCTAACTGGGTGGTCGCGCTGGTGGCGTTGGTGTCGATCCTCAGCGGCGGCCTGGGTACCTACAAGAAGGGCTGGATCGCCCTGAAAAACCGCAACTTGAACATCAACGCGCTGATGAGCATCGCCGTGACCGGCGCCGTGTTGATCGGCCAATGGCCGGAAGCGGCGATGGTGATGTTCCTGTTCACCGTGGCCGAGTTGATCGAAGCCAAATCCCTCGACCGCGCGCGCAACGCCATCAGCGGCCTGATGCAGATGGCCCCGGAACAGGCCACCGTGCAACAGGCCGATGGCAGCTGGCAGGCGCAAGACGTAAAAGTCATCGCCCTCGGTGCGCGGGTACGGGTTCGCCCGGGCGAAAGGGTTGGCCTGGACGGCGACGTGGTCGCCGGTCGTTCGACCATTGACCAGGCACCGATCACGGGCGAGAGCCTGCCGGTGGAAAAAACCATCGGTGACAAGGTGTTTGCCGGCACCATCAACCAGGCCGGCGAGCTGGAATACACCGTGACCGCGGCGGCCGATCACTCCACCCTGGCGCGGATCATCCACGCTGTGGAACAGGCCCAGGGCTCCCGCGCGCCGACCCAGCGCTTCGTCGACCAGTTCTCGAAAATCTACACCCCGGCGGTGTTTGTCCTGGCCTTGGCCGTGGCCGTTATCCCACCGTTGTTCATGGGCGCGGCGTGGTTCGACTGGATCTACCGAGCGCTGGTGCTGCTGGTGGTCGCTTGCCCGTGCGCACTGGTGATTTCCACCCCCGTGACCATCGTCAGCGGCCTCGCCGCCGCCGCGCGCAAAGGCATCCTGGTCAAGGGCGGCGTATACCTGGAGGGCGGCTACAAGCTCGACTACCTGGCCCTGGACAAGACCGGCACGATCACCCACGGCAAGCCGGTGCAAACCGACTATATGGCGCTGGACTCGAGCGTGGAAACCACCGCTCCGGCCCTGGCCGCCAGCCTCGCGGCCCGCTCCGACCACCCGGTTTCCCGGGCGATTGCCAACGCGGCTGTGGATAAGCAACTGGCACAGCAGGTTGTGGATAACTTCGAGGCGCTTGCCGGGCGCGGTGTGCGCGGCGACATCGGCGGGCAGACGTATCACCTGGGTAATCACCGCCTGGTGGAAGACCTCGGCCTGTGCTCCCCCGAACTGGAAGAGAAACTCTTCGCCCTGGAAAAACAAGGCAAGTCCGTGGTGCTGCTGCTCGACGCTACAGGCCCCTTGGCGCTGTTTGCCGTGGCCGACACTGTGAAGGACTCCAGCCGCGAAGCCATCCGGCAACTGCATGACCTGGGCATCAAGACCTTGATGCTCACCGGCGACAACGCCCACACCGCCGACGCGATTGCCGCGCAGGTGGGCATGGACCAGGCTCGGGGCGACTTGTTACCGGAAGACAAGCTGCAAGCCATCGAAGCGTTGTACGCCCAGGGTCACCGCGTCGGCATGGTCGGCGACGGCATCAACGACGCCCCGGCCCTGGCCCGTTCGGAAATCGGGTTCGCCATGGCGGCGGCCGGCACCGACACGGCCATCGAAACCGCCGATGTCGCCTTGATGGACGATGATCTGCGCAAGATCCCGGCCTTCATTCGCCTGTCGCGGCAGACTTCAAGCATCCTGAAACAGAACATTGCCTTGGCGTTGGTGATCAAGGCGATCTTTCTCGGGTTCACCTTCGCCGGGTTCGCCACCATGTGGATGGCGGTGTTCGCCGACATGGGGGTGAGTTTGCTGGTGGTGTTCAATGGGTTGCGGTTGTTGCGCAAGTAAAAGGCCAGGGTGACTGGACTGGCCTCATCGCGAGCAAGCTTTGCTCCCACAGATCTTTGCGAATACAGAATCTGAATTCACTACGGATCTGCTGTGGGAGCAAAGCTTGCTCGCGATGGGCTGCACAGCAGCCCCATGATTTAAGGCCGAGTCAATCGCGCTTGGGCTCGCGGATCTTGTACCAGGCCACATACAGCGCCGGCAGGAACAACAGCGTCAGTAGCGTCGCGATGATGATCCCGCCGATCATCGCGTAGGCCATCGGCCCCCAGAACACTTCCCGGGCAATCGGGATCATCCCCAGGCTCGCCGCGGCCGCCGTGAGCAGGATCGGTCGACGCCGGTGCTCGGTGGCTTGCACCACCGCATCCCAGGGCTCGTAGCCGTCACGTTCGTATTCATCGATCTGGGTCACCAGGATCACCGAGTTACGGATGATGATGCCAATCAACGCGAGGATCCCGAGGATCGCCACGAAGCCCATGGGCGTGCCCGTCGGCACCAGCGCCAGCACCACGCCGATCAACCCGAGGGGCGCGACGCTCGCCACCAGGAACAGTTTCTGCACACTGTGCAGCTGGATCATCAGGAAGGTCGCCATCAAGAACAGCATCAGCGGCACGACACTGGCGATCGGCCCTTGGGCCTTGCTGCTCTCTTCCACCGTACCGCCCGTGGCGACCTTGTAGCTCACTGGCAGGCCGGCGGCGAACTTGTCGATCTCCGGTTGCAGTTGCTTGACCAGGTCGGTGGGCTGGATCTCGTCGCGCACGGCAGCCTTGATGGTGATGGTCGGCTTGCGGTCACGACGCCACACCAAGGGCTGTTCCAGTTCATAGCGCACCGTGGCGAACGCCAGCAACGGAATCGAGGTGCCGCCCGGGGTGACGATTTGCAGGTTCTGCAGGGTTTCCGGCGAACCACGCTCGGCATCTTCGGCACGGCCGACCACGTCGATCAGGTAAATGTCGTCGTTGACCTGGGTCACGGGCGAGCCGCTGACGATGCTGTTCATCAGCCTGGCCACATCATCGGAAGAAAGGCCCAACTGCCGCGCCTTGTCTTGGGCGATGTCGATGCGCAGCACCTTGCCCGGTTCGTTCCAGTCGTAAATGATCTCGCCAATGTGCGAGTTCTTGTCCAGCTCGGTGGCCAGCTCGATCGCATGCTTGCGCACCTGGTCGATGTCCTTGCCGCTGACCCGGTACTGGATCGGCCGACCCACCGGCGGGCCCATTTCCAGGGCCTGCACGTAGCTGCCAATCCCGACGAAATCCTCACGCAGACGCTTTTGCAGGCGCTCGGTGAGGGCCGTGCGCGACTCCAGGCCCTTGCTGACGATCACCAGTTGCGCGTAGTACGGGTTCTGCAGTTGCTGGTCCAGCGGCAGGTAAAAGCGAATCGCGCCTTCGCCGATGTAGGTGCTCCAGCGCTCGATGTCCGGGTCGCCCTTGAGGGTCGCTTCCAGGCGATCGACGGCCTGGCGGGTCTCGTCCATCGAGGCGTTTTGCGGCAGGTTGAGGTCCACCAGGATTTCCGGCCGGTCCGAGGACGGGAAGAACTGGTTCTGCACGAAGCGCATGCAAAACACCGACAGCACGAACAGCAGCACGGTGATGCCGATGGCCCACCAGCGATTGCGCATCGCCCACAACAGGCCACCGTTGAACGCCCGGCCGATCCGCCCCGGCTCGGCGCTGTGGGGTTTCACGTTGGTGCTGAGGATGTGCACGCCGATCACCGGGGCAAACAACACCGCGACGATCCATGACACCAGCATCGCCACGGCGATGACCGCGAACAGGGTAAAGGTGTACTCACCAGCGGAACTGGCGTTCAGGCCGATGGGCACGAAACCGGCCACGGTTACCAGGGTCCCGGTGAGCATCGGGAACGCCGTCGAGGTGTAGGCGAACGTCGCCGCCTGATCCTTGCTGTCGCCTTTTTCCAGGCGTGTGACCATCATTTCCACGGTGATCATCGCGTCGTCCACCAGCAGGCCGAGGGCGATGATCAACGCACCGAGGGAAATCCGCTGCATGGTGATGCCGCTGTATTCCATGAACAGGAAGACCATCGCCAGCACCAGCGGAATCGAGCAGGCCACCACCAGTCCGGCCCTGACGCCGAGGCTGACGAAGCTGACGACCAGAACGATGATCACCGCCTCGAACAAGGCGCTGGTGAAGCCGCCGACTGCCTCCTCCACCACCTCGGCCTGGTCCGACACGGTATGCACGTCAACGCCCACCGGCAGGTCGGCGGTCAGCTCGCTCATGCGCGCATGCAACGCCTTGCCGAAGTCCTGGATGTTGCCGCCCTTCTTCATTGCGATGGCGAGGCCGATGGCCGGCGTGCCGTTGAAACGGAACATCGGCGTGGCAGGGTCAACGTAACCGCGGCTGATATCGGCGATGTCGGCCAGTCGATAGAAGCGGTCATTGAGCCGCAGGTTGACATTGGCCAGGTCTTTTTCGGACTGGAACTGTCCGGACGTGCGCACGGAAATCCGCTCCGGCCCGGCGTCGATGACCCCGGCCGGGGTCACGGCGTTCTGGGTTTGCAGGCTTTGCACGACTTGGCGCTGGTCGATCCCCAGGGCGGCAAGTTTGCGCGTGGAGAAATTCAGGTAGAGCACTTCGTCCTGCTCGCCCACCATCTCGACCTTGCCCAGGCCCGGGACGTCATGGATCTCGGCACGCACCTGTTCCACGTAGTCGCGCAACTGCCGCATCGACAGGCCATCGCCGGTGAAGGCATACACCGAACCGTAGACATCGCCGAACTCGTCGTTGAACCCGGGCCCTTGCAGGCCGTCGGGAAAATCGCCGCGAATGTCGTTGATCTTCTTGCGCACCTGGTACCAGATCTCGGGGATTTCCTTGGCCCCGGTGGTGTCGAGCAGGTACACGAACACCGTCGACTCCCCCGGTCGGGTGTAGCTTTTGACGTAGTCGAGGGAATCGAGCTCTTCGAGTTTCTTCTCGATGCGGTCGGTGACCTGCTTGAGGGTTTCTTCCTGGGTCGCGCCAGGCCAACGGGTCTGGATGACCATGGTCTTGATGGTGAACGATGGATCTTCTTCGCGACCCAGGTTCATGTACGAAAACACGCCCATCAACAACGCAACGAACATCAGGTACCAAACGAACGACTGATGCCGCAGGGCCCATTCGGATAGGTTGAAAGGCCCTTTCATCGTGCGTCCTCGTCGAGTTTCACTTTCTGCCCCGGCTGGAGACTGTTCACCCCGGCGCTGACCACCCGATCGCCGGCCTTGATGCCGTTGGCCACCAGCACCGAGCTGGCCGAACGTTCGAGAATCCGTACGTCACGGGGCGAGACGGTCTGGGTTTGCGGGTCGACCAGCCAGATCCGCGCCTTGCCGTCGATCTCTTGCAACGCGCTGAGTGGCAGCTCGATGCGCGGTTCGATGGTCGAGCTCAGGGTCACGCTGATGGCCGTGCCCAGGCGAAAACCTGGCGGCGTATCGGCCAATGTCAGGCGCGCGCGGCGGGTACGAGTGGCGCTCTGGGCCTGGGGTTCGATCTCGCGCACGGTGGCGGTGGTGTGGATACTCGGATCCAACTGCGCGGCGACCTCGAACACCACGTCCGTGGGCAGGCGCTCGACCAGCCCGGCCGGCAGGTCGATCACTGCTTCCTTGATGTCCGGGCGGGCCAGGGTCACCACTTGCTGGCCGGCGGTGACCACCTGCCCGGCTTCGGCATTCCAGGCCGTGACGACGGCGTCATGGTCGGTATGCAGTGCGCTGTAGTTGAGCTGGTCGCGGGACTGCTCCACCGAGGCCTTGGCCTGTTCGAGAGAGGCGCCAGTGGTTTTCAGGTCGGTCTGGGCGATGTCCAGTTGCGCCTGGGCACCGACGCCACGGTCGAACAATTGCTGCTGGCGACGGGCATTGGCCTGGGCATTGATGTACTGCGCCTCGATCCGCGCCAGATCGCCCTGGGCGGCGCGCAACTGGTTTTGCTGGTCGGTAGGGTCGAGCGTGGCGAGCAGGTCGCCCTTCTTCACTTGCGTACCGACATCGACATTGCGGCTGGCGATCCGTCCTGGCACGCGGAAACCCACGTTGCTCTCATAGCGCGCCTGGATATTGCCAGCGAACCGCCCGAGTGCCTGCTGGTCGAGGGACCTGACTTCAACGGACAACACCGGGCGCACCGGTTCGGGCGGCGCTTCTTCCTTGGAGCAGGCGGCCAGCAAGAGGCCCGCCGAGACCATCCACAAACGCTTCATGGCTGGGCTCCCGGCCTGGTTTTTTCAGAGGTGTTTTCAGCGATCTCGACGCGTACGCCAGGGTGTAGCAATTGCCCGCCTGCGGTGATGATTTTCTCACCGCCCTTGAGGCCATCGCTGACGATGACTTTGCCGGTCAGGTAGCGGCCGACGGTCACCGTCTGCAACTGCGCCTTGCCCTCACCGTCCACCAGCCACACGGCCGGGTCACTGAGGTTCTTGGTCAGGGCTGACCAAGGCAGCTCGAAGGCGGTCTTGCCGGCGGATTTGGCCGTGGCACTGACCACCGAGCCCAGGTGCATGCCTTCGGGTAAATCATCGAGGGTGACCTTGACCTGCACGGTTCCGGTCTGGGCAGACACCGCCGGGGTGATCTCGCGCACCGTGCCGGTGGTCTTGATGGCGGGGTTATCCAGCAGACTGATGGTGATTGCAGGGTCCGACGGCGGTTCGCTCAACAGCGATTCGTAGATGTTGAACACCGCGTCGCGTTCGCCGTCCCGGGCCAGGCTGAAGATCGGCTCCGTGGCCTGCACCACCTGGCCGACTTCCGCCTGGCGCGCGGTGATGATGCCCGGGGCCTCGGCAATCAGTGCGGTGTAGCTCAGTTGCTCGCGGGCGTTGGCCAGTTGGGCCTGGGCGGCGGTCAGCGCACTCTGGCTGCTGCGCAGTTGAGCCTGGGCGGCGTCGTATTCGCTTTGACTGGTGTAGCCCTTGGGCAAGAGTTTCTGCTGGCGCACGAACGCCGCCGCACTCTGCTTGACCCGCGCCTGCTCGGCGGCTACCTGGGCCTCGGCGGAGTCGACGTTGGTCTGCAGGTCCCGAGGATCGAGCCGGGCCAGCACTTGCCGGGCCGAGACCCGGGCGCCGACATCGACCTTGCGCTCGATGATCTTGCCACCCACGCGAAACGACAAGTCAGCCTGCACCCGCGCCTGGACATCGCCGGTCAGGGTCACCGAAGCGGCGTATTCGCTGGGCACGGCTTGCTGCACGAAAACCCGCGGCAGGGCTTTTTCAACAGGCTTGTCATCACCGCATCCGGCCAACACAGCACAGAGGCCCAGGCCAACTACCAGTTTGATTCGGGGACCAGCCATGCAGACTCCTTTGCGCTGTACGGACGTACCAGTGACGATACGACTGTGAGCTTAGAACAGGGTTCAACGAATGCGTAGCAGTCAGGCAGACTGATCACTTTCCCGTAGGAGCTGTCGAGCGAAGCGAGGCTGCGATCTTTTGATCCTTCACTTGAGATTCAATTGGGCCTGGAAAGATCGTAGCCTCGTTTCACTCGACAGCTCCTACACACTCAAGTAGCAGGGAGTCTGCTCATGCTCAAGACCCTGGCGGTAGCCAACTACCGATCGATCAATAAATTGGTCATCCCCCTGGGCCGGCTGAACCTGATCACCGGTCCCAACGGCAGCGGCAAGTCCAATCTGTACCGCGCCCTGCGCCTGTTGGCAGAGACGGCCCAGGGCGGGGTGGTCAACGCCCTGGCCCGCGAAGGCGGACTGGACTCGACCTTCTGGGCCGGGCCGGAAGAAATCAGCCGGCGCATGCGTAACGGCGAGGTGCCGGTCCAGGCGGTTGTGCGCCAGGGCACCAAGCGCCTGCGCCTGGGCTTCGCCGGTGAAGACTTCAGCTATTCGATCGCCCTGGGCTTGCCGGAACCCAGTCTTTCAGCGTTTTCACTGGACCCTGAAATCAAGCGCGAATGCATCTGGGCCGGCCCGGTGTTTCGGCCGGCCAGCCTGCTGGTGGACCGCAACGGGCCGATGATCCGAGCCCGCGAAAGTCGTTCCTGGGATGTGCTGGCCCAGCACACGCCGACCTTCGACAGCCTGTTCGACCAGGTCGGCAGCCTGCGCACTTCGCCGGAGGTCTTGCAGATGCGCGAGTTCATTCGTCGCTGGCGCTTCTACGATCATTTTCGCAGCGATGCCGACGCCCCGGTGCGCCAACCGCAACTGGGCACCCGCACGCCGGTGCTGCACCACGACGGACGCGACCTCGCCGCCGCGCTGCAGACGATCCTTGAAATCGGTGACGTCGAGGCCTTGCATGCCGCCATCGGCGACGCGTTCCCCGGTGCCCACCTGCACATCGAGAAACTGCAAGGCGGACGTTTCGCCATCGCGTTCCAGCAGCATGGCCTGCTGCGCCCGCTATCCGCCGCCGAACTGTCGGACGGGACCCTGCGCTATCTGTTGCTGGTGGCCGCCCTGCTCACACCACGACCGCCCTCGCTGATGGTGCTCAACGAACCGGAAACCAGCCTGCACCCCGATCTGTTGCCGGCCTTGGCGCGACTGATCATCCGGGCGTCAGTCAATTGCCAGGTCTGGGTGGTGTCCCACGCCACGCGCCTGATCGCCGCCCTGGAGCAGGATGAGGGTTGCAATTGCATCGTGCTGGAAAAGGAGCTTGGGCAGACCGGGATTGTCGGGCAGCGGGTGTTGGATGAGCCGGCGTGGCATTGGCCGGATTAATCAGCGCCTGATAAACCGAATCGCGAGCAAGCTCGCTCCCACACCCCGAATTTGCCGCAAAGGACAAAGACGACTACTTTTCTTTTCGCCGAAAGACGGATTGTTTTGAAGTACCCCTCCAAGGGAGCACTGTTTTTCACCCGGCCGAACCATCACAAGGAAGAGAACATGGCTGACGTAAAAGTGCCGCAGCGACTGGAACCGCAGGAAATGGTGAAATTATTGATGGCGTTGCGCCGGGCGTTGAAGAGCGGGGTGGCCTGAGGGAACGATCACGCCGACGCTGTATCAGCCGTCGGCGTTTGAAACAATGAAAGGGTTTGCCGCGCGAATCAGAACGCCGGCAGTACCGCACCGCTGTATTTCTTCTCGATGAACGCCTTCACTTCAGGGCTGGTCAGGGCCTTGGCCAGTTTCTGGATGGCCGGGCTGTCCTTGTTGTCCGGACGGGCCACCAGGAAGTTGACGTAAGGCGAATCCGCACCTTCGATCACCAGTGCATCCTTGGCCGGGTTAAGACCCGCTTCCAGGGCATAGTTGGTGTTGATCAGGTCCAGGTCGACCTGGTCCAGCACGCGCGGCAGCATGGCCGATTCCAGTTCCTTGAACTTGAAGTTGTGCGGGTTCTTGGCGATGTCTTTCGGGGTCGCCAACGCGTTTTTCGGGTCTTTCAACTCGATCAGACCAGCCTTCTGCAGCAGGATCAGCGCACGGCCGCTGTTGCTGCCTTCGTTAGGCAGCGCAATGGTTGCGCCGTTTGGCAGATCAGCCAATTTTTTGTACTTCTTCGAGTAGCCGCCGAACGGTTCGACGTGAACGCCGATCACGGTCACCAGATGGGTGCCTTTGCCTTCGTTGAAGTTCGTCAGGTACGGCAGGGTCTGGAAGTAGTTGGCGTCCAGGCGCTTCTGATCCACCTGCACGTTGGGTTGGACGTAGTCGGTGAAGACCTTGATTTCCAGGTCCACGCCTTCCTTGGCCAGGGTTGGCTTGATCAGCTCGAGGATTTCAGCGTGGGGCACCGGCGTGGCCGCCACGACCAGTTTTTCCGCGGCCTGGGCCAGGCCCGAGGTCAGGGCTGCCGCCAATGCGGTGAACAACAGAACCTTTTTCATGCAGTGTCCTTATCGAATATCACTGTCGTCATGGACGACAGCCAACGTGGGAGTGCCAGCGAAGTGCTATCGCTGGCGTGATGGGGAAGATACCGATATTTTTTATACCCTAACAATATTTTTTATCGACATTCATATATCAATATTGCATATACAAAAAACAAACGGACGTACCTTCGTCATGCAAATCGGATGTCAGAGCCTCGCTTCCTGACTTCACCGTAAATATCTTCGGGGGCTTCAGCTCGCTCGTGATTGCTGAACCATTCGTCCGCCTGTCGAAGATATCCTTTGGCCTTTTCAATGTATTTTTCTCTCTCGATTGTATAAGTGACGCCTTTAACCGGGTAATTGGCGTAGCCGACTACATCCTTGGCCGTCAGCACATTTGCGAGATCGTCTTGCAGGCCGATGAAGTTGCGCTGGCCTTCCCGAACCAAAGGGCTCGCGGCCTTGGAGTAGCTGCCAGCACGTGTCGCGCGCACATTGCTGCGACCCAGCGTCACCACGTCACCGAGCGAATCAACGGTTTTGCGCAGGGCGAGCGATGTCCCCCTTCCCAGCAATTTGCCGGCCAGGGCAGCCCCGCCGGAGACGGCGCCCAAGGCAAGGCTGGTGTAGCTCAGGATTTGAGCGGCAACGGCGTCCGGAGCGGCCTCTTCCAACACCACCGAAGCAATCGATACCGCGCCTCCCACCACCTCCAGCGTCAAGGCCGCCGCAGCCGAAAACGACACCCCTACCAATGGCGCGGATGCGCCAAGTGTCGCAATGGTGAATGCAACAGAGGCTATCGCGAAAGCAGCAGTAAGGCCGATCTTGATCCAGCCCCAGGTAGAAATATGACCGGTCGGATCGCTGAGATTGATCGGGTCTGCGAGGCAATAGGCATAGGGGTTCAGGCCACCGCCATCAAAAGGACTCCAACTGTCGGGCCTATGAAATCGCATCAGTACCGGATCGTAGGCCCGATAGCCATTGCCAAGCAGGTAGCAGCCAGTGACCGGATCCAGCGGTTCGCCGCCGAAACCGAACAGGCTACCCAACCCGTCTCCCCCCGGGCGTTGGCCGTAAGGCGAATAGGCGTGATGGCGATTGTCGCCGCCAGAAAGCGCTTGCAGGACATTGCCGCAGCCGTCGGTTCTGAATAACGCCGTCTCTTGCCCCTCCAACAACGCCAGCAACTGTCGTTCTTCGCGAACGATGCTGCGACTGCCCTTTTCTGTTACCTCGCTGGATAACTGCTCCTCTCGGTAGAACCGGCGACACGGCTCCTGCCCCGTCAACTCAACGGCATGAAGCCGGTCCGAAGCATCGTACCGATAGCGCGCCAATGTCGACCTTGAGTCAGCCGAACTCACCCGCTCCAGGCGGCCCAATTCATCGTAGGTCAACTGGCGACCCCATGAGTCGTTGAGCAAGTTGCCGTCGTCGTCATATCGGAAGGTCGAATTGGCGGACACATAATCGGGATGACTGTGGATAACAGCGCTCAGTTGCGTTTTGTCAGCCAGGTCATATCGGTACGTGGCGGTGTTCTCGCCGCCCGCGAAACGCGTGACGACCCGCCGGATATTATCGAGATAGTCATAGGTGTAATCCTGTGAAGCGATGATTTTGCCCTGTACGTCCACGGGCGCTTGCGGGCCTTGACAGGCGTAACGGGTCAAGCGGCCCCGCAAATCATAGGCAAACGTCTCGACACGCAGCACCCCGTTTGACTTGAGCGTACGCCGGCTGAGCTTATCCCCCGGGCCGAACGACTGGGCCACCTCGACGACGTCATTGGCCGAGGAGGCGGAACGTCGAAGGATTTCGCGGCCAAACTCGTCGTATACCAGATCGGTGACCATCGAAAGGCCTGATCGAGGATCGGTGACGGTGATGCACTTGACGTGCCCTTGGGCGTCGTATGCATAGGTGGCGGTGATGCGCTCTTGAGCGGAGGCGGCGACCGGGCCTTGTGTGACTCCCGACAGGCGTCCCGTTTGATCATAAAGACAGATGCGGGCCATGCCGTTGACATCCTTATGGCCAATCGGCTTGCCCATCAATGAATAGGTTTGCTCACTATCGAACCGGTCAAGCGCGGTGACCCAGGATTCTCGACTGAGCCGGCCTGAAGGACCATATTCCATACGCCGCTGCACCAACGAATTGGCCGATTCCTGAAGCAAGCCGGTGTGCGGATCAAACCGATGCTTCGTGGCGACGGATGCCTGGCTGCCGGAGCGGCTGGTGATGCAATCATCGAGCATTGGATCAAGTGTGAACCGCAGCTCTTTCCCGGCGGGAGTGCGCTTGTGCGAAGCGTTCCTGCTGGAACCCGCGTAGCTCATCCGTTCGCTGCGACCGCCGCTTTGATTGTCGGTAATGCGCATCAAGCCATCGTAGGCACGAGTTCCCAGTACATAGCCGTTCGCGCTGATTTGCGTGGGGTGGTCAGCCTGACTTTGCGGCGCGTACTTTTTCTCGATGACAGTACCGTCCGGTAGCGTCGTACTCAGCACCCGGCCAGCCAAATCGTATGTGTAGCGGGTAACCGCACCGTCGGAAGCGATTTGCCTGATACACCGTCCCAAGCCATCGTATTCATAGACAGTAACCTCCCGCACAACGCCTGACAGATCCATACGTTCGACGCGCGCCGGTTTATCCAGAGCGTTAATGAATGTACGGGTCTTGCCGCCACCATCCGTCCAGTGGGTACGAGTGCGTGCCACAGGGTCGAACTCATCATGAGCGATCACTTGCCCACGACGATTGGTACGGTTCTGCTGCCCCCACTGGTCGTAGTCGTAAAGCGTTTCCAGCGTTTTCGGCTCGCCGTTGAACCAGTCGATTTGTTTATCCGACTGCAGGCGACCGAGGCCGTCGTATCGGGCCTCATAAACGACCCGCATTGGCGCGCCGGGCATATCGACGTCCTGTTTCTCGACGTTCAGGGTGCGACCCAGTCCGTCGCTGCGGGTCACTGTCAGGCCGCCGCGGGCGCCCTTGACGGTGACGGTGACATGACCGCCGGGCATGGTGGCCGACTGATAGATGAACTCACGCGACGCAGAGTGGCCGGTGTCGGGCATCACCGTTTCACGGGTCAACTGCCCCAGCGAATCGTATTCCATGCTGACCGCGCAGCCACCGGCCTCACTGGTCTTGATCAACCATCCGCACACGTCATGCCAGTCCTGTCGTAGATGGCTCAGTCCTTGGGCGCTAAAGGTCTGGTCGGTGCGAACGTTATCGTTTTCATGCTGGTAGGCGTAACGATATTCGCTCCGCACGCCACCTACCGTTTCAACTTTGCTCTGCAACCGCCCATGAAAGGCGTCTTTAACGTTGTTGATGTATTTCAACCGACAGTCCACCCGTGGCTCGCTGACGCCCTCTTCGTAGAGCGTTTCACTGGCGAGCCGAACACAGGGACGGCCAGCAAGCAGTGAGGGCGATTGGCTATAGGTGTAATGAACGACGGTGGTAGGTGCGGCGGCGAAATCAGGCGAAGGGTGTATCGACTTGCGCTTGAGGAAACAAGGCACGCCTATGGGGCTGGGTGGACAATCCACGCATCCTTGCGCCGGGAAGTACTCATAAATCTCCCGGGCACCGCATGGACTGGTTTTTTCCAACAGATTTCCATGCTCGTCATAAGAAGTCCGGGTGGTCTCCGTCCGGACGTTGCTGCGCCCCATATCCTCAGTCGCGCGGGTGTTGAAAAAAAAGCTGTCATGCACGGCGCGTTGCATCTGGAACTGTGGTGGCTGATTCCTGAAAGCCTCATTGGGCATATCGTGATATTGGATCTCCCGCAGTTGCATCGTGCTGCCGCAGATCGTCCTTTGTGAAATCATCGAATGGAAGCGGTTGTAGGTACGAATAATTCGTGAGTATTCGCGTCGACCGTTTCTATCAAGAATCCACTGAATCTGAGTGCAGGAGTATTGATAATCGCTACTGACGCTATAAAGCACATCACGCTCAGCGGACCAGCGAAAACCTGAAGCATTGCCAAGGAAGTTTCTAGCCGAATACTGGTATGTATTGATAATCGCCGGCTGGCCTCCGCCGGGAGACATGATCGATTGGGTGACGTACGGCATGTCGGGGACTGGTGCACCGTCGGGTAGCCTATGCCCCTGATTCTTGTACGCGAGACTTTCCTGGGCACCGTTTGGCTGATGAACTTCGCTCATCACCAAGAAGCCATTGATCGGGGAATAGCCAAAGTTCCAACTCAACTCGGTATTTTCAGCGGTAACCAGCGTGATGCCCTGGAGCTCTCCAAGCCGTAGCGCAAGCAGGTACTGAAGCCTCTTGGAGGGAATATCCGGCCACACGGTAATTGACGGTGGCTCCGGGCTGTTCGGGGCATAGTCGATATGCAAGACACGTCGACGCTGATGATGGACCGTCGCCAACTGTCGCGTTCCGGACAGGAGATGATACTGGTAGAGCGTTTCCTTGCCATCGGGCCAATACTCGCGCTCCAGCAGCCACTCGTTATAGGTCGCGCTGGGGCGTGAAAGAATTTCAATCCTGCCATCGATGTGCTCAATGAGCATTTCATTGTCTTGTATCGTGACGAGTAGGTTATCGAGCTTCTTATCAAGGAAAGTTACCTGGCCACCGCTGATAAATAGCTGATAGGTCTCTCCGTTCGTCAATGTCAATTTACGTCGACGTTGATCGTAGCTGCAGGTACGAAGAGACCAGCCGGTTCCGAGCCCCAGATTCCTATCATTGAAGCAATCGTATGAAAGGGTCAGTGAGACCTTCGGGCCGCCGGCTGCCTCAGCCGGCACCGCGTCCAGCGCCACACTGCAGCTGTAGGTACCGGTACGGGGGTCCACACCCGAACGGACAAAACTATCAAACTTGAAGGCAGCCGAAGTTAACTGCCCGGAAGGAGAGATTGAGTTACTCATGGGATCATCCTTGAAAACGTGTTTTTTTTTATCGATGAACCCGGACCAAAAGCGGATCATCGGTTAGCTCCAAGCGCAGTTGGTGAGGATTCCCATACATATCTTGAAATTCCATAAGCGTGTTGGATACAGGGTCTCGGACCCACACATCCCCCCCGGGTTTGCCGTAGGCAAGTACCAAAGCAACCTGCCCTTCTTCGCTGCGACTCCTTCCCAACGCATCAGGTCGCTCCCACCTCGGCGCCCCGCCTGTTCGCATATACCTGCCATTGCCATAGCCAACCAGGTAATAACCTGTGTATCGGCGATCCGAGCTTCCTATCCGCGGATGAGTGCCGATATTGAAGCCCGTTACGAACTCAATTCGCTGCTGATCAATGATCAGTTCCAAGACAAAAACCTCGACCTTTTCAATGTCACGCGAGGTGGAGGCGTAGGGGGTCGAAGTGCGATTGAGCGAATACTGTTCCGCCCGATAAACCGCCACAGGAAGCGAATACAATTGAAGAGATGCCAGTTCGGTTTTCGTATCAAACTGGAACATCTCGCCGTCCGCCCGCGTTATTCGCGGCCGCACTCTAATAGGTGCATACGAAGTGCTGCTGACATAAAAGTCCACTACATAAACGAACGGTCCCGGCGGTACCGAACCAGGCACAGGGCCGTTGTGAGGCAGTTCGCGAAATTGACTATCTTGGAACTCCATGTACTCCCATACATGGGTACCCTCCGGGCCGTATCTGTTTTTTTTGGACAAAGGCAACCCACTCGATGCATCGACCAAAACGATGGAGTCAAGTTCGGACTGGGTCAGGGGAACTCTCCTATGAAACGCATCTGCCACCGCGACAACTACCCTGACCTTCAGCTGTTGATAGCCATTCCCATATAATCGGTTACCACCCGACACTGAAAAAATCTTGAACTCTTGCAACTCGAACCATGCAGGAGCATTTGCCACGACAGACGCATCATTTTCAAACTGCATTTAAAACCTCGACATTTAGTTAATGAATTCGCAAGTCAAAACTGCTTGCGCCATTCAATTAACGGCCACAGAACCTCCGTAAATCAAGCGGACAAATCAAACATATTATTTATATTAAAATATATAACTTAACGACTGGCATAACAGTATCAAGGCAATACTTTTAATACTCACATAACAAATCGCCCCGACGGCAAAGCCGTCGGGGCTAAATAAAATCGGCGCACATGGACAAATCAGAGCTCAGCAAACCACTCTTTCAACTGCTCCAGTTGCTGATGATTGCCGGACCTGACCAACGTTAGAGCCATCTGCTTTACCACCGCCAAAGGTTCCGTCAGGGCTGGCAAGTTGAGATGTTCTGGCAAGATGTAATCCCCAGTGCTCACCAACAACGCAAAATGAATGACATTCTCCAGTTCGCGGGTATTGCCCGGCCAACTGTGCTGTTCCAGTGCGAGTTGCGCCGCTTCACTGATCAGCGGCACTGTCAGGCCCAGGCGTTGGCTGTAGATGCCCAGGAAATACTCGGCCAATGACAGGATATCGCCCACTCTCTCACGCAGGGCGGGCAATTCGAGCCGGCCTTCACTCAGGTAGTGATAGAGCCGCTCATGGAACTTCCCGGCGGCCACTGCTTGCGCCAGGTCGATACTGGTGGCCGCAACCAGGCGGACATCCACCGGACTGGGCTGATGCGCGCCGACACGGGTGACTTCGTGGTTCTCCAGGGCCGCCAGCAACTTGATCTGGATCGGCAGCGGCAAATCGCCGATTTCGTCCAGGTAAAGGGTGCCGCCGTTGGCCGAACCGAACCAACCGGCCCGGCTGCCGGCCGAACCACTGTAGCTGCCGACGGCATAGCCGAACAGTTCGGCGTCGGCGTAGGTCGGGCTGATAGCGCCGCAGTTGACCGACACAAACAATCCGCCGCGATCGCTTTCGCGATGGATATGTCGGGCCAGCAGTTCCTTGCCGCTACCGGTTTCGCCGCGTATCAGCACCGAAATCGCACGGGGTGCCAGTTGCTCCAATTCCTGGCGCAACTGCCGTGAACGGGGGTCGACGAACACCAGCGCCTTGGCGCGAATGCTCAGGGGGCTTTTTTCCGCATCGGGAAAGGTCAGCAAGGGCTGACCGAAGGTTTCATGCAAACTCATGGCAGGCTCCCGCCCCAGGCCGCCGGGAGACGGGGGGCGCTAAAAAGTCAGGCGCGACGCAGGGCGTGATGCTCCATGCGGTTTTGCAGACGATAGAGATAAGCGAAACCCTGCTCCCAGCGCTGGTGGCCGGACTTCACGTTGATATGCCCCGCCCCCGCCAGGATCCCGGCCTCGGCTCCCCAATTGCGCGCCAGTTCCAGGGCACGTGGGGCACTCACGGCGGCGTCGTTGTCGGAGCTGACCACTTGGCTTGGGAACGGCAACAGATCAGTGGGAATCGGTGCGAAGTTACGCAGCGCCGGGACACAGGCCGGCCGCTCGACATCCGCCGGTGCCACCAGCAGCGCCCCACGCACCTGGCGCAGGAACTGCACCGGCGCAGTGGCAGCCCAATGGGCCACCGTGATGCAACCCAGGCTATGGGCAATCAGGATCACTGGCGTGCTGTCGGCGGCCACGGCCTCGGCCAGCGCCGCGACCCAGTCTTCACGCCGGGGCGTGACCCAGTCGGCCTGCTCGACCCGGGCGCTGTTGGGCAGGCTGTTCTGCCAATGGGTTTGCCAATGATTTTCCGGCGATCCTTGCCAGCCCGGCACAATCAGGTAGCGAATCGATTCGTTGCGCATGGGTGCTCTCCTGCGTGTCTGTTCCCGGACGAGTATAGGGAGGAGAGCTATATTATTTAAGGAATAAGAAGCTATTTGTTAATTCCTCAAAGGAATAACAAATCAACTCTGTGGATCTTGTGCATCACTCGCTACGCCCCTTGCGCAACAACACATCCAACTGGTCGATCACTTCCGCCCAGTCCGCATCCTCGAGGATCTCGTCGCGCAGCATTTGCCGCTGGCCTTCATTCCAGAAAAACGCATCAGCCAAGTGAAGTTCAGGCTTGAGAGGCGAATGGGCCGCGATGAATTTGTCGATATCAACGGCGTCATCAGACAGGCCCAATTGTTTGAACAGCGCGGGCAGGCTGTGGATCGGGGATTCCATACGAGGCTCCTGAGCATAAGAGAGGTGGTGGGTTCTTTCCCGCAGTCTAGCCCTGAATGACCACCAGACTGATCAAAATTCAATCAACCCACGACTCGACTAGACTTTGAATAAACATCCCGACGAATACACGTTGCGGAGGATCCCGTGAACATTCACTGGTTGACGGTTGCACTGCTGGCGATCAGCGGGCCTGCGTTCGGCGCCGATGGCCTCGTGCTGCCAGGCACCGATCCCCTGGGTTTCTGGCTGGTTGCCGTTGGCGTGGCCTTGCTGGTCTTCGAGGCGGCCCTGCCCAATTATGGCGTCGCGGGGCTGGGTGGCATTGTCCTGTGTGTGATTGGCGCGGTCATCCTGACAAACACCGATGTACCGGCTCCGCTGATGCTCGGCCTGGGCCTGGTCAGTGCCGTGCTGCTGATCGTCCTGTTGGTCCGTGCGTTGAAAACACGACCACGCCGACCTTTCAGCGGCGATGCCGCGCTGTTGGGCAGTGTCACGACGGTGACCGCGTTGCAGGCCGGCAATCATCATCATGGCTGGGTCCAGTTGGAAGGCGAACGCTGGCAGGTGGCAAGCGCGACGCCGCTGCGGTCTGGCCAAGCGGTGCGTGTCATCACCCGCAAGGGCTTGCTGCTGGAAGTGGCCCCCGCTGATTCGCAAGGAGTCTGAGATGGGTATGCAAATCGGTTTTACGATGCTGTTGTTGCTGTTGATCGCGTTGGCAGCTTCGACATTCCGGATCCTGCGTGAATACGAACGGGCGGTGGTGTTCCAGCTCGGTCGGTTCTGGCAGGTCAAGGGGCCGGGGTTGATCCTGCTGATCCCAGTGGTTCAGCAGATGATCCGCGTCGACCTGCGCACCATTGTCCTCGATGTACCGCCCCAGGACGTGATTACCCGGGACAACGTCTCGGTGAAAGTCAACGCGGTGCTGTATTTCCGTGTGCTCGATCCGCAGAAAGCCATCATCCAGGTCGAAAACTTCCTCATGGCCACCAGCCAACTGGCCCAGACCACCTTGCGCGCGGTCCTCGGCAAGCATGACCTGGACCAACTGCTGGCCGAGCGCGAGCAATTGAATGGTGATATCCAGCAAGTGCTCGACGCCCAGACCGATGCCTGGGGCATCAAGGTGGCGAACGTCGAGATCAAGCACGTGGACCTCAACGAATCGATGATCCGCGCCATCGCCCGCCAAGCCGAAGCCGAGCGGGAACGCCGGGCCAAGGTGATCCACGCCGAAGGCGAGCTGCAAGCCTCGGAAAAGCTCATGCAGGCCGCCGAAATGCTCGGCCGCCAGCCGGGCGCCATGCAGCTGCGCTATATGCAGACGCTGGGCTCGATTGCCGGGGATAAAAGCTCCACCATCGTCTTCCCCTTGCCGATTGAATTGCTCAAGGGGATGGCGGAGTTGTCGCCCAACAAGGCTTGATGCATTGCCCACTGTGGGAGCAAGGCTTGCCCGCGATGGCGGCGATGCGGTCTTTCAGAAATCGAGGCGCCTGTTTCGCGAGCAAGCTTTGCTCCCACAGTGGGGAAGTGCGGCGTTTCGCTAGAACCCCTCGCCATAGCGCAATGTTTCGAGAGCTTCATAGGGCCCCTGCGCCCAGCGCATGACCCGCTCACGCAACAACGCCGAAGCCTCCCGGCGCTTGTCCTCGCTGTCGCCTACAAACGCTTGCGCCGGCTGCTTGGCATGCTGCCCGACCGCTGCGAACACTTGCCCACATTGCTCATCATCGAGCCGAAAAAGCGCCGCCAGCCTGCCCGTCATCGCCTCGGGCAGTTCGGTGTAGTTGACCGCCATTGCACCAAATACCTGACAGTGTTCCAAACCCGTCGCCAACAACCGCCCCACCCGGCGCGTGATGAAATCTTCCGCGCTGCCGAACGGCAATCCATCGTCCAGGACCGTCGCCCCGATCATCCCCGGCACCATGTGCATGCCGGGACGCCGCAGGTGGGAAACGGCGATTTCCAAGGGGTCGCGGTACAGGAACAGCCAAGGCGTGTCGGGAAAACACTCTCGCAACAGCGCCAGTTCACCGATGTTCCAGGCGTCGAGCTTGACCACCAGCCGTTGCTCCACGCCTCGGCGGCGCTGCCCATAGGCCGACATCAAGCCCTTGAGCGCCACGCACCGCTCGGGCGACGGCAGATCACTGCGCAGCAACGTATCCAGGGGCGGTGGTTCCGAGATGACGATGTGATCGTCCAATTGGGCAAGCATCTGGCTGATCAAGGTCGAGCCGCAACGAGAGGCATGGAAAATGAACGCACTGGGCGCCAGGCCCGGGCTTTGTCGTTGCCACTGACCGAGCACGTCCAAGGGTGTCTGGCGGCGGAACGCCTGGTTGAAGGGCAAGCGCAGGGCGTCTTCCACGGCGTCGCCGAAGAATGGCTGCGACAGTCGCGCGTCGCCGAACCAGCACCAATCGACCCGCCACTGCCCGGCCTCTTGCCATACGCGGATCGGCAACCAGCCATGCAGATTCAGGTCTTCCATTGGTCTCTCCACTGCTGGCGACCGGTACGCATCGCAGCCCGCACCTCCTCCCGGGTGAAATGAAGCCCTTGTTCGGCCCCCAGCGTCAGGGCGGAGTCAATGAAAGCTTCCGGCTCATGCAGGTTCTGCAAGGTTCGGGCGAGATGAGGATCCGTTTCTACACGCTGCCGAAAAAGGGCAAAGTCGCTTGGCCCGACACCCGCGGCGGGTGTGGTGGGCAGCCCATCGGCAATCTGCTGTGCCAGCCACGGCCCGGAACGACAATCGAGCACCAGGTGAACCCGCGAATGAGCGCTACGATTCACAACCCGATGAGGCCGCGCCAGGTCGAGGAACCAGCACTCGCCCGCCGTCATCGGAATGATTTGCCCATCCAGGAAGAAGTCCACGCCAGGCGAGCTGAGCAGCGGCACGTGCAGGCGCAGGTCGGCGTCCGGCCCGTCCAGGTCATAGTCACGATGTTCATGGATGCACCCGCCGGGCCCGAGCCGCAGGAGCCGGGCCGAGACGATCTCCAGGGGCCAGTCGCGCAACGCCTCATGCCAGCGGCCATCCGTTGACCAAGGCGCGCGCTGCAAGGGCTGGCCGCGCCCCGGCGACAATTCGGTGACGGCATCGGACGCCGAGATCAGCGCCACACCGCTCCAGTCGCCGCTGTAATAGGCCCTGTTGAAATGCCCCTGCCAGCGCTCGTCTTCAATGGCGGCCAGTGCCTGCAACAGCAACGGCAGGTTCACCGCCACCGGTAGCCGGGAAAACGCCGGGCGCGTCATGCCAGCGCCCGGTTATTGAGTCACCGTGGCCGTCGTCGGCACCGTGATGTCGCCTTGGGCCCAGGCCGCTTCACGGTTAGCCAGCGCCGTGGCAATCGACTGGACTGCGGTCGATTGCACCTCGTTTGGCAGCGGGTCGAGGCCGGCGCTGGCAAAGATCTGCCCGTAGGCGTTGCGCAGGTCGGCGTAGGCCAGGTCCCGGCGCAGGTCGGCCTGCAGGGTGTTCAGTTCACCCTGGATCAGGTCCAGCTCGCCAATGCCGGCAGCCTCATGACGGTTACGCAGTTGACCGACAATCTGCCCGTCGATGTCCGACAGTTGCTGGCTGGTCTTGAACTGGCGCAGCGCTTCGCGATAGTTGGCATTGGCCACGTACAACTGTGCCAACACGGCAATCGACATCGCCTGGCGCCGCGCCGACGCCACTTCTTCACCGGCCTTGGCCACGTCGATGGCCGCCGGCGCGGAAATCACGTTGAACAGGTTCCAGGTGACTTTCACGCCATAGTCGGCCCAGCCCTGTTCCACCAGGAACGAGTTGCTGTCGTAATGCCCGCCGGCGGAAAACTCCAGCCCCGGCAGCAGGCGCAGCATCGCCTTGCGGGTTTCGGCGGCGGTGATGCGGGTCTGGTAATCCTGCTCGCGCAGTTCCGGACGGCTGGCCAGGGCTTCCTGTTCGAGACGGGCCAGGTCGATCTTGAGTTCCGGGATGGCGTATTCATCCTGGGTCGCCAGGGTCAGCTCGGTGCCCAAGGGCAAGTTGATCAGGGTCGCCAGTTCGGTCTTGGCCAGGGACAGCGCCCGACGTTGCTCTTCGAGCTGGCGGGTGGCCTGGATCAGCGAGCGCTGGTAGCCCAGGGCCTGCACCGGGTCGCCAATGCGCTGTTCGCTCATGCTCTGGCTATTGTCCCGCGCCGTCTCGACCCGGGCCATCAGGCTGTCGATCTGCTTGAGCAAACGCTCGGCGGCCATGGCACGCCAGTAGGCCGAACGCACGTCCTGGACGATGGTGTTGATCACCTTGCGCCGGCGCTCCTGCACGATCAGGCGCTGGTCCCCAGCCTGCTTGGCGCTGATGTAGCTGACGCCGAAATCGAGCACGTTCCAGACCATGGTCAGGTCCGCCACCTCGCGGTCGCGGTCCTGGGAAGTCGACGGTTCCAGGGACTGGGTACCGGTTTCCACACTCTGGCTGCTGGAGGCGTTGACGTTGTTGCGGCCCACATAACCGGCGTCCAGGGCCATGCGCGGCAGCATGTCGAAACTGGCCAGGTCCAACTGACGCTTGGCCAGGGCTTCCTCCATGATCTTCAAGCGGCCTTCGAGGTTGTACTTCACCGCCCGGGCCATGGCCTGGTGCAGGGTCAGCGGGCCGCTGAGCGGCTCCTGATCCTTGTACATATTCTGCAGGTCGGTTCGAGCGCGCTGCTCGCTGACGCTACGCTCGATCGGATCGCTGGTGACCGCACAACCACTCACCACCAACGCCAGCAAACTCATACCGAATAACTTCTGACTTCTATTCATTCCCTGGATTGCCCCTGGCTGCCCCAATATTTTTTAGAATTCAGGCCTGCACTTGGCTGATGCCGACCTGTCGTAACGCGGTTGCCAGGCTGTCGACCTGACGTTGTTCAGTGTCCTTGAGCTGTTGCAGTTGTTGACCCAGGGTTGGCGCCCCGAACATCCCGCGCACCCCTTGGGACACATCGCCGCCCTGCATCGACTGGCTGCCGAAGGCCTCCATCGATTCGCCCTCGGAAGCGGAGTCCTGACTGAACAGGGTCGAAAGCGTGCTGCTGCCGAATACCCCGCCATCGCCCCCACCAAAGCCCAGGAACCCCTGACCACTGCCATCGCCCGCGGCGTCAGTGCTGAAAACCTGGGCGATATAACTCGGCGCCAGGGCGCCATGGTTGATGAAAATATCCCCAATCGGCCGCAGGCCACCGCCCACGTCCCGTTGCTCGAACAGCGGCGGGAAGCCCAGCGGCGAACCGAGGTTGCCGGTCGGCGGGGTAAAGACGATCGGTTGCAGCGGCACCTCGGACGGCGGGATAACCGTGACCGGGTCGGCGGTCAGGAACTCCGGTGGCGGCTTCACATCGTTGGGCACCACAGTGTCGATCGCATAGTTGTTGGACACCGCCACGCTGCCCCCGGCGTTGCCCGTCAGGTCGTTGACGTTGCTGGTGTCCAGGGCAATGAAATTGCTCGGGTCGGTGAGGTTCACCGTCGGTGTGAACGTCGCGGTCCAGGTTCTGCCACCGTCGCTGGTGGTCAGGTTGCTCAGTTCACCGTTGGTGACGCTGAGGTCCGACAGGTCGAAATCCGTCACCGCTTCGCTGAAGGTAAAAGTCACCTGGGTCGTCTCGCCCACTGTCAGGTTCGGGTCGGCGACCACGATGGTTGCCGTCGGCCGGGTGGCGTCGAGTGCGTAGTTGGCGGAAATCGCGATGCCCACGCCGGCGTTGCCGGCCAGGTCCTGCACATTGCTGGCGTCGAGCAAGATCAGGTTGGTGGCATCGGTGACGCCCGCAGTCGGCGTCAGGGTCGCGGTCCAGGTCAGGCCACCGTCACTGCTGGCGAGGTTGGACAACACGCCATTGGCGACACTGAGATCCGACAAGTCGAAACCGGACACCGCCTCGGTGAAACTGATGGTCACGGTGGTGCTCTGGCCGATGCCCAGGGTGGTGTCGCCCACGGTGATGGTGGCGCCAGGGCGAACCGTGTCGATTGCGTAGTTGTTGGAGTCCACCACACCGACACCGCTGTTGCCCGAGGCGTTGACCACGCCGCTGGTGTCCAGGCTGATCAGGTTGCTGGTGTCAGTGATGCTGGCGCTCGGCGTGAACGTGGCCGTCCAGGTGACGCCGCCGTCGGTGGACGACACATTGCTGAGGGTGCCGTTGCTGATGGTCAGGTCGCTGTTGTCGAAACCGCTCACCGCTTCCGAGAACGTAATGGTGACCTGCGAGGTTTCTCCTACGCGCAGCGCACTGTCGGCCACCACGATCGTGGCCGTCGGCACCTGCGTCTCGACGGCATAATTGGCCGAATCGGTAGTGCCGGTCCCGGTGTTGCCGGCCGCGTCACTCACGCCGGTATTGTCCAGGGTGATCAGGTTGCTGGTGTCGGTCACACCCTGGGTCGGCGTGAAGGTTGCGGTCCAGGTCAGGCCGCCATCGCTGCTGCTGACAGCGCTCAGGGTGCCGTTGGCAACGCTCAGGTCAGCGTTGCTGAAGCCGGTCACCGCCTCGCTGAAGGTGATGGTCACCTGCGCGGTTTCACCCGGTTTCAACACCGAATCGCTCAGCACGATGGTGGCGGTCGGACGCTGGCTGTCGACGCTGTAGTTATTCGAATCGGTGGTGCCGCTGCCCGCGTTGCCCGCCAGGTCGGCGACGCCGCTGTTGGCAAGGGTGATGACGTTACTGGTGTCGGTGATGCCAGCGGTTGGCGTGAAGGTCGCGGTCCAGGTGATGCCGCCGTCACTGCTGCTCAACCCGCTGAGCGTACCGTTGGCGACGCTCAGGTCGGCGTCGGTGAAGCCGGTCACGGCCTCGTTGAAGGTGATGGTCACCAGCGAGGTCTCGCCAGCGGCAATGGCCGTGTCGGCGACGACGATGGTCGCCGTTGGGCGCACGGTGTCGATGGCGTAGTTGTTCGAATCGGTGGTGCCGACGCCAGCGTTGCCTGAGACGTTGACGACACCGGTATTGTCCAGGGTAATCAGGTTGCTGGTATCGGAAATGCTCGCGCTCGGTGTGAACGTGGCCGTCCAGGTAACGCCACCGTCGGAGGACGACACGTTGCTCAGCGTGCCGTTGCTGATGGTCAGGTCGCTGTTGTCGAAACCGCTCACCGCTTCGTTGAAGGTAATGGTCACCTGGCTGGTTTCACCGATGCTCAGGGACGTATCGGCCACCACGATGGTCGCCGTCGGCACCTGCGTGTCGATCGCGTAGTTGGTCGAGTTGGTCGTGCCGGTTCCGGTGTTGCCCGCCGCGTCACTCACGCCGGTATTGTCCAGGATGATCAGGTTGGATGTATCCCGCACACCGAGGGTCGGCGTGAAGGTCGCAGTCCAGGTCAGGCCGCCATCGCTGCTGCTGACGGCGCTGAGGGTGCCGTTGGCAACGCTCAGGTCAGCGTTGGTGAAACCGGTCACCGCCTCGCTGAAGGTGATGGTCACCAGCGAGGTTTCGCCGACACTGAGGTTGGAATCGGCCAGCACGATCGTTGCGGTCGGACGTTCGGTGTCCAGCGCGTAGTTGTTGGAGTCGGTGCCGCCGACATTGAGGTTGCCCGCCAGGTCAACGATGCTGCCGCTGTTGAGCGAGATGACATTGCTGGTGTCCGTGACGCCACTGGTCGGCGTGAAGGTCGCAGTCCAGGTGATGCCGCCATCGCTGCTGCTCAGCCCGGAGATCACGCCGTTGGCGACCGTCAGGTCAGCACTGGTGAATGCCGTCACCGCCTCGTTGAAGGTGATGGTCACCAGCGAGGTCTCGCCAGCGGCAATGGCGGTGTCGGCTACGACGATGGTCGCGGTTGGGCGCACCGTATCGACAGCGTAGTTGTTGGAGTCGGTGGTGCCCACGCCGGCGTTGCCCGCAGCGTTGATCAAGCCGGTATTGTCCAGGGTGATCACGTTGCTGGTGTCGGAAATGCTCGCGCTCGGCGTGAACGTGGCCGTCCAGGTGACGCCGCCGTCGGTACTGCTCATGGTGCTGAGCGTACCGTTGCTGACGGTCAAGTCCGCGTTGTCGAACCCGCTGACCGCCGAGTTGAACGTCACGGTGACCACCGAGGTTTCGCCGATGCTCAACGTGGTATCGGCAATCACGATGGTCGCCGTCGGCACGTTGGTGTCGACCTGATAGTTGTTGGAGTTGGTGGTGCCGGTACCGGTGTTGCCCGCCGCATCGCTGACCCCGGTGTTGTTCAGGACAATGAGGTTGGAGGTGTCGCTGACCCCGAGGGCCGGGGTGAAGGTGGCGGTCCAGGTGATGCCGCCATCACTGCTGCTGACGGCACTCAGCGTGCCGTTGGCCACGCTCAGGTCCGAATTGTCGAAACCGGTGACCGCTTCGGAGAAGGTGATGGTGACCAGCGACGTTTCGCCAACGCTCAGCGCCGTATCGGCGACCACGATGGTGGCAGTCGGGCGCAGGGTGTCGACGACATAGTTGTTGGAGTCGGTGGTACCGCTGCCAACGTTGCCCGCACCGTCCACCACGCCCGTGTTATTGAGGGTGATCAGGTTGGTGGCATCGCTGACACCCGCGCTCGGCGTGAAGGTCGCGGTGTAGGTGATGTTGTCGCTGGTGCTCAGGCCGCTCAGGCTGCCGTTGGTGACGCTCAGGTCCGCCAGGGTGAAACCCGTCACGGGCTCGCTGAAGGTGATCGTCACCACCGATGTTTCGCCAACCGCGATGGCCGTGTCGGCGACCACGATGGTGGCGGTCGGACGTGCGGTGTCGATGGCGTAGTTATTGGAATCGGTGGTGCCGCTGCCAGCGTTGCCCGCCGCGTCCGCCACGCCGGTGTTATCCAGGGTGATGAGGTTGCTGGTGTCGCTGGTGCTGGCGCTTGGCGTGAGCGTCCCGGTCCAGGTAATGCCACCGTCGCCGCTGCTCAGGCCGGTGATCGTACCGTTGGCGACCGTCAGGTCGGCGGTGGTAAAGCCTGTCACCGCTTCGTTGAAGGTGATGGTCACCAGCGAGGTTTCGCCGACGCTCAAGGCGTTGTCGGCCACGACGATAGTCGCGGTCGGACGCTGGGTGTCGACCGCGTAGTTGTTGGAACTGGTGGTGCCGCTGCCGGTGTTGCCCGCCGCGTCCGCCACACCGGTATTGGCCAGGATGATCAGGTTGGTAGCGTCGGTGACGCTGGCGCTCGGGGTGAGCGTCGCGGTCCAGGTGATGCCGCCGTCGCTGCTGCTCAGGCCGCTCAGGCTGCCGTTGGCCACCGTCAGGTCGGCCAGGGTGAAACCGGTCACCGCCTCGCTGAAGGTAATCGTCACCAGCGAGGTTTCGCCGATGTTCAGCGCAGTATCGGCCACCACGATGGTGGCGGTCGGGCGCGCGGTGTCGATCGCGTAGTTGTTGGAGTCGGTGGTCCCGCTGCCGGCGTTCCCGGACAGGTCGGCAATGCCAGTGTTATCCAGGGTGATCAGGTTGCTGGTGTCGCTGACGCTGGCACTTGGTGTGAGCGTCCCGGTCCAGGTGATACCACCGTCGCTGCTGCTCAGGCCGGTGACCGTGCCATTGGCGACCGTCAGGTCGGCGGTGGTGAAACCACTCACGGCCTCGGTGAAGGTGATGGTCACCACGGAGGTTTCACCGACGCGCAGCGCGGTGTCAGACACCACGATGGTGGCGGTCGGGCGTTGCGTGTCGATAGCGTAATTGTTGGAGTTGGTCGTCCCCACGCCGGCGTTGCCATTGAGGTCCGCCACGCCAGTGTTATTCAGGACAATGAGATTGGAGGTATCGGTGATCGCCGCATCCGGCGTCAGCGTGGCCGTCCAGGTGATGCCACCGTCGCTGCTGCTCAGGCCGCTGAGCGTACCGTTGGCCACCGTCATGTCGGCCGCGGTAAAGCCGGAAACGGCCTCGGAGAAGGTGATGGTGACCGTGGAGGTCTCGCCAATCCTCAGGGCCGTGTCGCTCACCACGATGGACGCCGTGGGCGCCACGGTGTCGTTGACGATGTAATTGTTCGAGTCGGTGGTGCCCACACCGGCATTGCCGGCCAGGTCGGCGACGCCGGTATTGTTCAGGGTGATGATGTTGGTGGTGTCGGCGATGTCACTGGCCGCAGTCAACGTCCCGGTCCAGGTGATGCCACCATCGCCACTGGTCAAGGTGCCGACGCTGCCGTTCTGCACCGTCAGGTCCGCCGCGGTGAGACCCGTCACGGCCTCGGAGAAGGTGATGGTCACCGTCGACGTACCACCGGAGTTCAGGTTGGTATTGGCCACCACGACGGTCGCGGTGGGCGGCGTTTCGTCCGGCACATAGTTGGTGTTAATGGTGCCGCCATCGCCGTAGACGTTGGCCACCGACGCCGGCGAAACGCCTGCGGTGCCCGCACTCGTCCCACCCACGCCGCTGCCGCCGACGTTACCGGCCAGGGCGGCGAAGTTGGCAGCGGTGATCAGGATCGAACCTTTGTTCCAGATGGCACCGACACCGACACCGCCCGCACCACCTGCCTGGAGATAGCTACCGCCAGCCCCGCCGCCGCCACCGCCACCGCCGGCGCCGACGTTGTTGGAAATGGTCGAGTTGCCGATGATCCGCAGGGTCGCGCCGGTATCGTTGTAGATCCCCCCCACCGCGCCGCCGCCAGCGCCGCCGATGTCGTTATAACCATCGCCACCGCCGCCACCGCCGATGGACAAGCCTCCGCTGCTGGCCGTGCCACCGGCCGAACCGGTGCTGTAGCCCGGATAAGCCGCACCACCCGCGCCACCGGTGGTGGAACCGCCGCGCCCGCCAATGTTGAAGAAGCCACCGCCCGCGCCGCCCTGTCCGGCCGTGCCGTTGGAGCCCGTGGAGTTGAGCGTGTCGCCGCCCTTGCCACCGGTACCGCCAGTGATCGCGCCACCGCCGCCACCGGCGCCGCCGGCGTACTGCGGCGTCACACCGCCGCCACCACCACCGCCCGAAGCGGCGTTCGCGGTGACCGTGACGTTGCGCAGGGTCAAGGTGCCGGCGTTGTAGATGCCGCCGCCCTGGGACACCAGCGCATCGTCGCCGCCGTTACCACCGTTGCCTGCCACCATGCCCCGGGTAATCACCAGGCCATCAAGGGTGGCCGTGGTGCCGGACGTCACTTGCATGATCTGGGTGCGGTACTGACCGTCGAGGGTCACGTCGGCGACGTTGTCGTTGTTGAGGTCGCCATCGATGGTGATGTTGTTGTCGACCACCAGCACCTGGGTCAGCGCGACGGTCATGCTGGTATTGAACGTGACGATGTCGCCGTTCTGCGCCGAGTCCAGGGCAGCGCGCAAAGAACCGATACCCGAATTGAGGTTGTTGGTGGCCGTCCAGGTGGCCAGGCCCCATTGGTACTCGCTCATGGCGTTGCTCGACAGCACGTTGGCGCTTTCGATGTTGCCGGTGGCGATTTCCAGGTCCCAGTCGCCGCCCAGGCCAGTGCGGTCGTCGGAGGCGGCCACGTCTCGGCCGGTGAGCTGCGCCAGCGAGTTGACCAGGCTCAGGCCACGGTCGCCCTCAGCGGTGTAGCAACCGTAGATCAGGATGTCGCCGCCAGCGTTCATGTCCTGGCCGATCTGTGCCAGCACTTCGCTGCGGGCCTGGACGTTATCCGCCGACAGGTAGCTGTTGCCCAGCCACAAATCACCGGCGTTACCGTGGGCGATGATCTGCACTGAGCTAACGCCCTGGTGGGTGTCCAGGTAATCGGCGATCTGTTGCAAACCGTCTTTGGTGGCATCCAGTTGCACCACATCGGTACCAGGAGCCACACCTTGTAGAAGGCTGCTGGCATCCTTGACCCGGGAGTCGACGAACACCACAGACTTGCCTGGGACGGCAGCCTCGGTGGCGTCAGCCTGACCCTGAGGCGCATGGTTGTCGGAAGACTGGTCGGCCGTCGGCGCCTTCGCGGCATCAGCGGTCGGCTGCGCGTCCGATTGCGCGGCGTCGGCCACGGTTGCCGCCACCGCGCCGTCGAATAGCATTCGCGGCTCCAGGGACATGATCATTGGCGATGCCAGGGCCTGTGCGCCCTCGGTTACCCGCGATTTGCCTTTGCTCCACCACATGACGATCACCTGGACTCGAACTTCTTGAACACGTAAATGAAAAAAACCGCAATCAGCTGATCGCGGCGTCGGTTTTCATACGAATGACATTGGCGGCGCTTGCGGACCCATCGCGCCAGAACGACAACTCGGCATACTTTTCAAACAGATCCGGCGGCAGCAAGGTCCGCCGGGCTTGCGGCGCGACCTTGGGCTTGACCTTGTGCAGGCCGGCAACACCCAGGGCCTGGTCGAAGGCCGGCGCGTCGTAGGTCAAGTGATTGAAATCGTGTTCGAACCAGGGTTCGCCAATGAATTCGTACACCAGGCGCATCACCCGCTCCGGGGCCTGGCTCAACAAATCGTAATCAACGATCAGCAGCGACTCGGCGTTCTCACCGTAGTAGGCCTCTTTGAGCGCGGTCCAGGCGAACCCCACCAGGCGGTTGCGCTGGGCCAGGGTTTCGCAGCGGCTGTAGACGGTGTTGCGCTCGTCATCGTCGTTGAACAGCTTGGTGTTTTCGAACGGATTGGCGCGGTAGAGCCGCTCCAGGCTGTCGAGCACCCAGGCGACGTTGCGCACACAGGCGATGGTCTTGGCTTGGGGAAACAGGTCCTGCAGGGCAGGCAAGCGGGCACACCACTGGCGGTTTGTATCGAAGATGACAGGCTTGTCGGATTTGTCGGCGTAGTAGGAGTCGAAGAGACCGCGCAGAAGGCGGCGGCGCAGGTCGGTGTCGATGACCGAGCCGAACTCGCTGCCCGCGCTGCATTGCTGCAGGACGCTGCTGAACAGCGTGCCGACGGGACTGGTCATGCCGGCGTGAAAGCGCGGATTCTGCAACAAAATGGCAGAAAGCAGGGTCGAGCCCGAGCGCGGTAAACCGGAGATAAAGTGAAACTGCGGCAATCCCTTCACCTGTTTGTAGTCCTTTTGTATCGCCAAGCGTAGCCGAGGAAACAATCGCCGACTAGTAGTACTTTGACATCAAATACACCTTGAGCCGTAAAAAAGATGGACGGTGCAGGCCCATGGCCTACGTGAATCGATTAAGCGAACTCGAAGTATTTTCATGCCCTTTTCACCCAGCAGAATTAAACAACCGCGTCTACGCTCAGCCGTGCGTGACCAGGCCAGGGGTTAAGGAGTAGGACTGATCGCACTTCTCCTCCCCCAGACCCTGCCGGCGTCGCCATACCAACAATCTGAAGGGATGAGGAATCTATGGAAGTATTTATGGGCACTATCCAGTCATTCGCCTTTAACTTCGCGCCCAATGGCTGGGCGCTGTGCAACGGGCAGACACTCGGCATCTCCCAATACCAGGCGTTGTTCTCCCTGCTCGGCACATACTACGGAGGCAACGGCACCACCAACTTCATGCTGCCCAACTTGCAAGGCCGCCTGCCCTTGGGGCAAGGCAACGGCCTGGGCCTGACTCCGCGGGTCATCGGCGAAGTCTCCGGCACCGAAAACGTCACCGCCACGATCAACAATCTGCCCAACCACACCCACACCCTCGCAGGCGTCAGCGCCTCGACCACCCTGCAACTGGCCAACCCGGCCAGCAACCCGGTGAATACCCCAACGGCCACCAACTCGTTCATTGGCACCTCGGGGACCGGGCCGGGCGCGGCAGCGATCTATTCTGACCAGATAGGCGCCTCGCCAGTGCCACTGCAAGGGGTGACCACGACCGTCAATGGCACGATTTCCCCCGCAGGTAATGGCTTGCCCATGACGGTCATGAACCCGTTCCTGGCGATCAACTTCAGCGTTGCGCTGAATGGCCTCTTCCCGTCCCGTAACTGATGAATCGCCGGAGGGCTGCGGTCCTCCGGCCTTTTGGAGTGTCGACATGCTGCAACAGGTTCATAGCCGCCATTTCCAACCGCTGCTGGGCCAGACCGGCAACCTGACCCTGCCCGACGGCAGTTGCCTGCAGGTGCGCTTCGAAACCCTCGAAGAGACACCTCGGGCAAAGCTGCCGAACACCGAGCGCATGCCCTTCAGTGTGGAATTCAACAGCCTGGAAAATACGGCGTTCGTGGACGGCCTCTGCGAGCTGGAAGTGCCGGAGCTGGGCAAGATCGAGGGGGTGTTCGTGTCACGGATGCCGCCCATGGGGCGGGATCCGGCGCTGGGGTATTTCTACATCGCGTTTAACTGATCACACAAAACCCGAGTTCAAAACAGACCTATTGTCGGAGCGCGCTGTGTGGGAGCAAAGCTTGCTCGCGATCCAGGCGCTGCGGTCCTCAAGAGACCGCGGCGTTTTCATCGCGGGCAAGCCTTGCTCCCACACAGCCCGCTCCCACATTTCGGATACCAGACCAACCGCTCCGCCGCCGGGTTGCGCTCTTGCACTTCGAAGCCCAGCGCCAGGTAGTGCCGGCGGGCGTGGGGATTGCTGGTCCAGACCACGGTCGCCACCGGGCAACGGATCTGTTGCGCGGCTTTCTGCACCCCTTGCAACACCGTCCGGCCATACCCCTGCCCACGTGCCTGGGGGATGAAGGCCAAGTACAGGACGCGAATTTCATTGGGGCCGAAATCCGTGCTCAAGGCGCCGATGGCGGTGCCGAGTTTTTCCACGACGTAATGCATGGCATTGGGGAAGTTCTCGCCCAGCCCTTGCTCCTGCACCTGGAACTGCTGGGCAAGTACCTGTTGCACTTGCTCGTGCTCACCGTCGATCCACTGCAGGTCCGGTCGCGCCGCCTGGTACAGGCTCTGCAAGAACGGCCCATCGCTGACCCGCGATGGACGCACCACCAACCCTTCTGCCGCCACTGAATCCATGCTCGCCCCTTAGAACCCGCTTTCCCTGACACCCAACGCCGCCAACCGACGCCAGGCCGCTCCCAACACCGACTCGCCCTTGCCCTGCAACACCGCCACCCCACGCAGCGGTTGCACCGGGGCCGACGCCTCGTCGACCGCACTCAGGCGCACGCCGTATTGCGCCTGCACCGGCTCGGCCCGTTGCTGCGAGTCGCGGCGCACCGCAATCGGCCCATGATGGTCGGAGGTCAATGCTTGCTGTTCGACCCAGGCCACGCCGTTGGTGTCGATTTCATTCAATTGCACGGCAATCGAGGTGTGCATTGGATCATCCGCAATGAACCGCCCCGTGGCACCCGGCTCGACCCGCCAAAGCTCGGCTTCGGTCAAGTACCCGCGCAGCCGCGAATCGGTCTGCACCACCCGCGCCAGCGCCTGCGTGGGCGACAACCAGCGCCCGACCGACAGTTGCGGCAACAAGTCGCGCACTTGGCCGGCATGGGGCGCGCGCAGCAACAGGCGTTCACGCTGGGCGACCAGGCCCCGGTATTCGGCCACCGCTTCGGCCAGTTGCTGTTCGATGATGCCGGCATCGGCGGCAGTTTCGCTGCGCCCGGCCTGACGACGCATCTGCAACTGCTGGATCTCGATTTCCCGGCGCACGATGGTCAGGCGCGACGCCATGTCCGGCGACTCCAGCTCGATCAACACATCACCCTGGGCCACGGTCTGGCCGTCACGCACATTCACCTGCTTGACCCGCGCCGCCACTGGCGCGTGCAAGGCACTGGCACGTCCGGCCTCAAGCATGGCCGGCACTTCCACCGCGCTGCGCCAGGGCAGCAACAGCACCAATAGCACCGCCAGCACGACCAGGCCGCTCAGAAGCACCCGAACACCATGGGCCTGCTCACGGCGACTCCACCATTGCCGCCATTCATTCACGATGGGCATAAAAATGAACCACACCAATTCCACCATCATCAGAAAAATGCCCAGCACCTTGAAGAACAGGTGATAGACCGCCAGGGCAATCCCGAAAAACAACAACGCTCGCCACAACCAGGAGCCATAGCCCCACACCAGCAAACGGCGCCGCATCTTCGGCGACCAGGGTTCCGGCGCCGCCGCGCCATAACCGAACAAGGCTTCGCGCAGGCGCCAGCGGCACAGGGCGAATGCACGGCCCTGAAGGTTATCCACCGCCCAGAAATCACTGAGCAGGAAATACCCGTCGAAGCGCATGAAGGGGTTCAGGTTGATGATCAACGTGGTGATCCAGGTGGCGCTGGCCAGCATGAACGCCGCGGTGCGCGCCGGCCCGTCGGGCAGCAGCGACCAGGCCAGCAACGCGATGCATGCCAGCACCAGCTCGGCCAGGACCCCGCCGGCACCGATCAGCAACCGCGCGCGGCGATCATTGATCCGCCAGGCGTCACTGACGTCGGTGTAGAACATCGGCAACAGCACCATGAACGCCACGCCCATGCTTTGCACACGACAGCCCGCGCGCTTGGCCATGAAGGCATGGCCGAATTCGTGGCACAGCTTGGCGAAGAGCAACGCCGTCCCGAACGCCAGCGCACCGCCCAGGCTGAACAGGTGCGGAAACGTCGCGATGAATCGCTGCCAGTCCCGCGACACCAGGAAGATGCCGACGCCCAGGGTCAGCGGCAGGCCATAGCGCAGGATCCCGGGGCCAAAGCGCGCCAACCAGGGCCAGGCACGATTGAGAAAAGCGTCCGGGCGCCACAGCGGAATGCGAAAAAACAGGTATTGATGCAGCAGGATCTGCCACAGGCTCTGGCGTTGCGCGGCGGTCTTGAAGAGATAGCTGTCGCGCTGTTGCGGGTCCATCGCGCTGATCAGATCATGACCGCGCAAGAAACCCAGCAACTGCTCCAGGGATTCACCATTGAGCGGCAGGCCCGGCTCGCGGTTCGCGGCTTGCAGCACCTGCTCCGGATCACCCAGGGACCAGTGGCGCAACATGCGCATCGCCGCCGCGCCAAGCTTGAAATAGCGCCCGCGTACCGGATCGGCCAAGGTCCACTGCGGCGAACCGTCCGGGTCCGGCGCCGCCGGGGACAGTTGCAGGTCCGGCCGCAGGCTCGGCAGGTCCATGCTACAGGCCTACGCTCTGGCGCAGGCCGGCCAGTGGTCGACGCAGCAGGTACAACGCCAGCGGCGCGCGGTCGCCGAAGACCTTCGCCGTACCTCGCAGGCCGATACGCGGCGCTTGAGCATCGAAACGCGCATCCAGCCGATACGCCAGTTGCCCGGCGGCGGTCGGCTGCGCTTCATAGGCCGAGCGTTCGAGCCAGGCCAGGTGTCGCTGCAGCGGGTCGCTGTCGAGAAACAACGCCACTTGCGCACCGGGCTCCAGGGCAATCGCGTCGCCCACCGCCAATTCAATACGCAACTCGGCCTGGTTCGGATCGGCGATCTCCATCAGCCGCTCACCGGTCTGCACGGGCTTGCCGAGCCAGCGCTCGGCGTCGGCGAACACCGCAATGCCGTCACGCTCGGCGCGGACTTCGCTACGCTTGAGCAGTTCAAGCGCGTAGTTGCGCTCGGCGCGTTTCTGTTCGACGCGAGCGGCCAGCAGATCGATCTTCGAACTCGATTCCGCGTCGGCAAACGAGCGCTGGGAATTGGCCTTGAGTTCTGCCTCGGCCACGCCCAACGCACGTTCGGCCACATCGGCCTGGGCCTTGAGACTGGTGCTTTCGAAACGCAGCAGCAGGTCACCGTTCTTGACGACCTGGTTGGGCTTGACCAGGAATTCGGCGATCACGCCATCCAACGGCGCCGCCACCACCTGCCCGCCCAGCGGCACCACTTCGGCCGGGGCCAACACGGACTGGCGCACAGGGATCAGCAAGCCCAGCAGCAACACCGCCACCAGGGCCACCTGGCGCTTGCGCGTCCAGCGCAGGCGCCACGGCTTGCGCGGTTGCAACGCCAGCCACGCATGGCTGTAGGTGTCGCCCAGTTGCGACAGCAGCACTTGTTCAGGCGGGGTCCAAGGCAGGTCGCGGGCCAGCCACAAACCGCCGAACACCTGGCCCTGATGATCGATCAACGGCAGCCAGAACACTTGTCCGGCCGACAAGCTTCGCCAGTCTGCCCGAATGGATTCGCTTACCCCATCGGCGGCAATCACCCGGGCCTGCTTCAGCACCCCCTGCTTGAACAACTGCGCCACGGCCTGCTCGACGAACGCCACGAACGGCGCATTCGGCTCCACGGTGCTGACGCCGGTCACCGCCTGGACCTTGCCGGCGATCAACAACGCGGCGTGGCGAAAGCCGAACAAGGCCTGGCCGTCATTGACCAGGCTGTAGCTCAATTGCGCCGGCGTTCGTGCGGCCCGGGTCTGGCGTTCAAGGTCGAGGAAGCGGGCAAACACCTGCTCGGCGCTGCCCGATATCGGCGCGTTCACTTGGGCTCCGCGAAACGCGCCGTGCCGCTCATGCCCGACAGCAGGCCGCTGGCATCCGGCACGTTCGCCACCAGCAGCAAGGTCTGGCTGCCCTCGTCAATGCGCGCGCCCAAGCGCTTGACCGTCGCTTGCAACGGCTTGCCGGTTTCATCGGGAACAAAGGTAAAGGGCTGACCGGGCTTGAGCCTGTCCATCCAGCGTGAAGGCACCAGCAGGTGAATCTCCAGGGTGCGGTTGTCGACCACATCCAGCAACGGCGCGCCGGCCGCAACGCTTTCATAGCGCTGGACCTTGCGCGCCACCACTTGCCCGTCGAAGGGTGCGATCACGCTGCAGCGCTTGACCTGGACCTGATACACCTGGGACTGCGCCTGGGCCTCGCTGAGCCGGGCCTCGGCCCGTGACACCTCGAAACGCCCGACGGATTTCAATGCTGCCAATTGCCGGTTATGGGCCAGTTCTTCACCGGCACCACGGCTGGCCGCCTGGGCCGCATTGAGCTGGGCCTGATAGGCCGAGCAATCAAAACGCGCCAGGGTGTCGCCCTTCTTGAACGACTCGCCCTCGCTGAACGGCAACTCGACAATCCGCCCGGCCAACTCACTGGCCAGCACCGCCTGATCCCGCGCCCGAAGCACCCCTCGCGCCTCGTTGCCAGACGCACTGGCCGAAACGTTGCTCTCAAGCAACGGATCGTCGGAAGCCGGCGTTTGCGCCTGGACCCCACAGGTTACAAAGGCCAATCCCACAACCCAACTGCATAAACGTCGCATGACCGCTACTCCCTGACGGATGGGCGGAGTCTACGACAGCGGTGGGGGGCGTCAAGGGAGTAGCGGTGTGAGGTGAGAAATATGGTGGTCATACACACCCTGTGGCGAGGGAATTTATCCCCGCTGGGCTGCGCAGCAGACCTAAATGGTGAAGACCAACAGCCTGACAAACCGAGATGACTGTTTTCAGGGCCGCTTCGCGCCCCAACGGGGATAAATCCCCTCGCCACAGGTTGAGTTACATCAGCACTGATTAGCGTTGACCTCACACTTTCTTCCACTTAGGATGCCTCCACTCAACCCCGTACGCAGAGATTAAGTTCTCTGGCTGTTGGGGTGAAAACACCGGCTTCGGCCGGTTTTTTCGTTTCTGGGGATTGAGAACAGCTCCAGAGTTGAACCCGCTCCCTGTGGCGAGGGAACTTGCTCCCGTTCAGCTTATGCCCTGTAGGAGCTGCCGAAGGCTGCGATCTGTTGATCTTTCACTTGAGACTCAAGTGTCTGGGGAAAGATCGCAGCCTCGTTGCACTCGACAGCTCCTACGCGCAACCCAGCGGGAGCAAGCTCCCTCGCCACAGGTTATGTGGTTGGCAGACATCGCGCTGCCTACTCCACCAACCTCAACTTCCCATCGCAATACACCACCTCACGCCCCAACCAAGCCACATCCACCTGAGGCAATACCGCCGAAGGTTTGCGCAATTCACGCAGCAACGTCGAGCCGTGGGACAAGCGTCCGCCCATGCGTGCGATCACAGCCCGGGCGCTTTGATAGTGGGCATGGCGGCCAGGGTCCAGGGTGTCTTCCAGCAGGATGTCCGCGCCCAAAATACCTTGGGCCTGACCCGGGTAGATCAAGAACCCACTCGCCTGCTCGGTGCCTTCACGACCGTCCTGCCAAAAGCTGCCGTCGCGGCTGCGGATGTCCGGGTGCGGCGCGAACCAATGCGCCCGGTCCATCGTCGGCATGGCGTGATGCAAGCGAAAGAAAATCCGCATCAGGTTGTCGCGATACCATTCGCGCACCTGCAAGTAGTAGCCGCGCAGCCCAGGCAGGCCGGTCGAATGGGCCAGACGAATCGTCAGGGGCCATTGTGGGAAGGCCTGCAACGGCAGCTCGGTCGGTGCCGGGCGTGGCGTCGCTGGGTCGGTTTCCCAGGGCAGCCGATGGGGGCTGTGTTCAAGATTGTCGTAGGCGGTCGGTGGCCGGCCCAGCCAGTCGCCGCCGCTGCTGGCCAAGGCACTGGCGATGCACAGGTTGCCTTGCACCACGAACACGTAGAAACGGGTAAACCAGTCGGCCAGTTGCTGGCCGTCTGCGCTTTGTTCGGTCAACTCATACAGCTCTTGGTCAAAACGTCGCAAGCCGTTTTCCAGCGTCAGCAAATGCCCGCGAGCAATGCGTTGCATGCCCAGGAACAACGGCAGCGAACGCAGCAGGCGCAGTGGTCGCCAAGGCAGGTGCGGTGTCGCGCCGCCGACCTCGCCGGCGTAGCTGCTGGCGCTGATGCCCCAGTCGGCCAGCCGGGCGAGAAACAGGTCGTTGTTGATATACGAAGCGCCGCCAAACACCGCCGTGAAAGGCTCGTTGTCCTGCAGCACCCGCGGATCCCAACGCGCCATGATCGCCGGAATGCTCGCCGCCGCGCGGCGCTGGGCGTACTCCACCAACACGCTGGGTTGCGGCGGCAGGATCTCGGCGATGTTGGCGGCGGTCAGGTGGCGGCGCCAGCCGTAGTCGCTGATCGGCCGGTACTGCAGCAGCCAGAGTTGCGTGCCGTCCCAGGCCCATTCAACGTCGCCGGGTACGTAGTGAAAAACCCGCAACACGCCCTGCAGGAAACGCCATAGCAGATCAGCAGTCAGGCCGTGGGCTGGCTTGAAGGTGTCGCTGCTCCACGCCGCACCAAGACGGGAAATGATCGCCCGCTCCGGGCTCACCTTGCCATCGGCCAACGACTCCAGATGCCCTTCTACCCATTCCAGTTCGACTGACAGGTGACGCACGAAGGCAATCCCGGACAGCTGTGGTGTTATGAAGCGCTGCACCACCACTTCTTCGACACCTGCCGCACTCAACTCGGCAATGCGCGCCGGCACGTTGTGCGTCGGCTCGCGCAGGAACGTGGTACTCAAGCCGGCATTGGCCGCATCGGCCTGATCCTCCCCATAACTGGAGGAACGCACTGCCCAGATAGCGTCCGGCTGGCTCTTCAGAAAGGTTGCCAAGCGTGGGTCAGCGCAATCGTTGAGCGACAGCGCCGCAGGCACCGGCTGCCCAGCCAACGCCGCCAGACGCAAGCGGCCGCCTTTGGTGTGCGCGACGAAGCCTCGTTCTCCCGATTCCAGCCACGCCGCGAACTCAGCGGGTGAGTCGATCCACGGGTAATGCCCCCAGCCGGGTTTCAGGCTGATGGTCAGATCGGCGCGAGCAAGAATGGCCGACCAGGCCGCCGCCTGCGCGACGCCCAGCACCTTGTCCTGATCGCCCCACACCAGTTCGACCGGGTCGGTGATCCACTCCAGCAATGGCAAGGCGGTGTCGGCACGCACCAAGTCCCAGTGCGGCACAAAGGCGCGGCAGCGAGCATAGCCGGCGCCCATGCGCTGGTACTGCGCGGGCGTCCAGGCCTGGCTGGAAAACTTGTGGGCAAACAGCGTCGGTTTGTTCGCCAGCAGCCAGTGAATGGTCTTGCGAATCGGCAGCGGCGACATCAACGCCGGCAGCCGACGTTGCCATAAAAAAGCACCCACCGGCGCCAACAACACACTGCGACAAAAATGCCCCGGCTGACGTTGCAAGGCATGCAGCACCAGCAAGGCGTTGACCCCGACCGCCATGATCGCGCTGCCCTTGTCCGTTGCCGCCAGCAACGCCTGGGCGTAGGCCGCCAGGTCTTCGCAGGGAGGCTGAGGGTTGCTGCCGAAACCGGGCAGCTCCAGCGGCACCACGTCGTGGTGTTGAAAATGCGGCAACGCGTCGTCCCACCAATCGGCGGCGCTTCCGTTGCCGGCCAGCAGGTACATCCGGGGCTTGCTCATGGGCGCTCCTCAGGCCAGGTCGCGCAGGGCAGCGTCAAGCGTCGGGTAACGGAACGTATAGCCGGCCTCGACGAGACGACTGGGTACCACGCGCTGGCCGTCGAAAAACAACTGGGCCATCTCACCTGCCAAGGCACGCACCGGCGCGGCGGGAATGTGGAACCACACCGGGCGCTTGAGTACCTTGCCGACGCTTTCGGCGAACAGCGCCTGACTGACCGTTTCTGGCGCCACCAGGTTGTAGGTGCCGCTCAGGCTTTCGTCATCGAAGGCCCGGGCGATCACTTGGATCACGTCGTCGCGGTGCACCCAACTCATGATTTGCCGACCGTCACCCATACGCCCGCCAAACCCCAGGCGAAATGGAATCAGCAACGGCAACAACGCACCGCCCGGGCCAAACACCACGCCCAGGCGCATCACCACCTGGCGCACGCCCAACTCCGTGGCAGGCCGAGCCGAGGCTTCCCAACGCACACAGAGTTCAGCCATGAAACCATCGCCCTGGGCGGCACTTTCATCGAGGCTTTCGCTGGCGTCACGCACACCATAAAAACCGACGGCCGACGCCTGTATCCACAACGCCGGTTTGTGCCGGGCGTTTTTCAACCAGGTCATCAAGGCTTCGGTGGTATTGACCCGGCTGGCGATGAGTTGCGCCTGGCGCGCGGGGCTCCAGCGCGGACCGGCCACCGGCGCGCCCGCCAGGTTGATCACCACATCGAAGGTTTCGTCATGACCCAACTTGCCCAGCGAACGCAGGCAACGGGCGCGGCCGTCAAACAGATAGGCCGCTTTCAATGGATCGCGAGCCAGCACGCTGACTGTGTGCCCGGCGTCGAGCAATTGATTGACCAGCGTCTCGCCGATAAACCCGGTGCCCCCGGTCACCAGCACGCGCTTGTAGGCACCACCGGCAAACGGGTTGGCGGGCTTGCCCGCGCGTTGCATGCGCAAGGCCGCCAAGCCGTCGCGAATCCCCGAGGCCGTAACCCCGATGGCGAACAAGGTCAGCAGCCAACCGCGCCAGCCGAGGTCGATCGCGCTCAGGCCGGTGGGCAAACTCGCCCACTGCGCCAGTTGCACGCCGTACAGCGCGAAGAAGGCCCCGCCGTTGACCGCCAGCACCGTGTGCATGATGCGCTCGATGGCGGGCAGCTTGCGGCTACGGTCCTCGACCACGAAATCCCAGAGCGTCAGGCCGATCTCCAAGGCGAACAGCAGCGCGATGACAATCGCCCACGTCCCCTCGAAGGCCAAGTGCGCCATGCCCAGGAACAGGATCCCGTAGAAGCACGAGCGCAGGGCGTGGATGGAGAGCTCCAGCCGGGCACTGTGGCGATAGGGCAAGGCGACGGTGAGCTCGTGGTGATAGAGGGTATCCAGCGCACCGAGGATCGCCTGGGCAATCAGCAGGGTGATGGCCCAGTCCAGCAGTGAAAAGTCAGGCATGGTTTGAATCACTCGACGCGTTGTCAGTCAGGGAAGTGCGGCGGTCGTGGCGATAGAGCCAGAACAGCGGCGGCAATAAAACGAGCAGGGCGACGCTGTCGAACCACAGGTGCGACCAGACCTGGGCCTGGGCGGAAATCAGCATGTCCTGGGGCGCCCAGAGCAGGATGCCGGCGATCAGCCAACCCCAGGGCATGGCGCGCTTCAATCGATTGCCGATATGGACGAGGGCGAGCATGTACAGCCCATAGCTCTGCAATGTGGCGCCGAACAAGGCCAGCCACCAGACTTGTTGCACACGGGCCGTCGCGGGCACGGCATTAGCGCCCCAGAACGCCTGCTCGATGTTCTGCAGATAACCGTCGAGCAAGCCCGAATGACCGGCCCAGGTCAACGTGACGCCAGCGAGCAGATGCATCAGGGCGGCGGCATATAACCAAATGACCAGGGCTTTGCGAAGGGGACTGTGAGGGGGTGGCATTCCATGTCCTGAAGACTTGCTTGAGGGCGGCCAGTCTAAAGGAAATGGAAGGGGCTTTACTTGGCTAATTGTGGCGTGGGGATTTAGCGAAATGTCACACCGCCCTCTGGACCGTAGGAGCTGTGTAGGAGCTGTGTAGGAGCTGTCGAGTGCAACGAGGCTGCGATCTTTCCCTAGACACTTGAGTCCCAAGCGAAAGATCAAAAGATCGCAGCCTCGTTGCACTCGTCAGCTCCTACAGGGTGCAGCCCAGCGGAGCGGTGTGCTGCTTGCGTACAGCAGCGTCCTAGGAGATTTCCTTCAAGTTGTGGCGATGTTGGTGAACTTGTCCGCCTTTGGGCTCACCGCTAGTCTGGGTTTGTCACTGAAAAAACGGTGACACGGACGTGCAAGTCCGGGTAAAAGAACGCCAAATAATGCCACCAGCCATTTAATGAGCATTCGTGCCCGTGTTTTATGGCGGCTGTGTGTGGGGAGACCTTCGGGTCTGCCGAGGTTTTTTTGGTGGTTCCTACTCGGTCTTGCACACCCTCACATAGCTGCCACCCTTATATCGCGTGCAAGCGAGCTAGGGCGGCTCTGATTGAATAGGAAGCCAAAACATGTTCAAGGTAACTCCGAATCCGCCAGGAAGCCCTGGCAACTCCGACAAGTCCTCAAAAACCAAAAAACTCGACGAAGCCGCCGAGCGCGTCCTCGACTACTACCTCAATCCCAAACCCACCGATGAAGCCTCGGGCAAAACCCAAACCGCCCAACTCTTCATGGTCGCCCCTGATATCGACACCGAAACCCTGTTGGCCAATGCCTCCGAAGATCTGCTGTCCATCAGCGCCATCGCCGCCGACCTGGCTGATGATGTCGACGGTTCGCGCCGCAGCGTCATCCTGGCGATCAGCCGGATGGCTGATGGGGTGCATTTGTTGGTGGAGAGGGCGATGGATCGGCTTGAGGTTCAAGCGGCGGGCTGACATGCCTGTGGTGAGTTGAAGATTGCCATCGCGAGCAAGCTCGCTCCCACACTGGATCTGTGTCGAACAGAAATATCGAGATCAACACCGATCGACTGTGGGAGCGAGCTTGCTCGCGATGACGTCAGCCCAGACAACCCAAAACCCGGGCAAGAAGTATTACCTGGTCAACGCTGCATCCCCCAGCGCTTCACTGTCACCCGCTCCAAACTGTCGAACACCAGGTTCTCCACCAGCAACCCGATCAGAATCACCACCGCCAGCCCCGCAAAGACCTTGTCGGTGTACAGCTCGTTGCGGTTCTGGAAGATGTACCAACCCAGGCCGCCCTTGCCGCTGGTGGCGCCGAACACCAGTTCGGCGGCGATCAGGGTGCGCCAGGCGAAGGCCCAGCCGATTTTCAGCCCGGCGAGGATCGACGGCAGCGCCGCCGGGATCAGGATGAACAGCACAAAGCGCAGGCCCTTGAGCCCGTAGTTGCGCCCGGCCATGCGCAGCGTTTCCGACACCCCAAGAAACCCCGCATACATGTTCAACGCCAGCGCCCACAGCACCGAATGCACCAGCACGAAAATCAGGCTGTTCTGCCCCAGGCCAAACCACAACAGCGCCAGCGGCAACAGGGCGATGGCCGGCAATGGGTTGAACATCGACGTCAGGGTGCTGAGCAAGTCGCGACCGAACTGGGTCGACACGGCCAGCGTGGTCAAGCCAAACGCCAGGACGATCCCCAGCAGATAGCCCTTGAGCAGCACCACCAGGGAAATCCACACCTTGCCCAGCAGCTCGCCGCTGAGCAAACCGTCGTACAACGCGCTGGCGGTCTGCAAGAAGCTCGGCAGCAGCAGGTCGTTATTCTGGTATCGGGCCACGCCCTCCCACACCAGCGCCAGCAGCAACAGGATCAGGCTTTTGCGCAAGCAACCCTGTTGCCAGAGGCGCTGGCCCAAGGGCAACTCGCGCTCCAGTGGCACATGGGTCAAGGGTTGTAATTGGACTTCGTATTCTTCGCGCGCAGACGATAACTGGCTCATAGACTCTCTCTTTTTCAGATCCTGGCACCGCCCCGTAGGAGCTGCCGAGCGAAGCGAGGCTGCGATCTTTCCCCTGACGCTTGAGTCTCGGACGAAAGATCAAAAGATCGCAGCCTCGTTGCACTCGACAGCTCCTACAGGGTCAGTAGGCGATACGGATGTCAGCGAAATCCAGCTCACGCTCGGTGTCCGGCGACTGGCTTTCATCGAACAGCAACCGATGAATCCGCCGCGCCGTGTGCTGGAACCCCACGCCGCCGAGGCTGTGCAGATCGTATTGATGACTGTGGATTTCCGCCCGGACCCTTCCCGGGTGCGGTGACAGCAGCAGGATGCGATTGCCCACCACCAACGCTTCTTCGATGGAGTGAGTGACGAACAGCAGGGTGAAACGCACCTCTTCCCAGAGCAGCAGTAATTCTTCCTGCATCTTGCGTCGGGTCAGGGCATCGAGGGCGGCGAAGGGCTCGTCCATCAGCAGGACCTTCGGCTGCATCGCCAACGCTCGGGCAATCGCGACGCGGGCCTTCATCCCACCGGACAAGGTGTGTGGGTAGGCATCGGCAAACGCCGCCAGGCCGACTTTGTCGAGATAGTGCAGTGCCCGCTCCTCGGCCTCGCGGCGCTTGAGCGTGCCGGATGCCAGCAGCGCGAACATCACGTTCTGCTTCACGGTTTTCCAGGGCGGCAGCTGGTCGAACTCCTGGAACACCACGATCCGATCCGGTCCCGGAGCGCTGACAGTCTGGCCTTGCAAACGAATCTCGCCTTCGCACGGCGTGATGAAGCCGCCAATGGCCTTGAGCAAAGTGGACTTGCCGCAACCCGATGGGCCGAGCAGTACGAAACGGTCCGCCGGATCGACTTCAAAACTGACCTGGTGGGTGGCCCGCACCACCCGCTGCGGGGTGCGGTATTCAAGGCTGACATTATCCACCGACAACAACGCGGTGCCGGTGGAAGTGGGGTTGCTGGCCGCGTGGCCTTGCAAAAGCGCGTTCATGACAATCAGCTCCCCTGCAGCGGTTTGGCGTCCTGGAAGAAATAATCTTCCCACGACGCCGGTTTGTTCTTGATCGCGCCGACGCGGTAGAGGAACTCGGCCAGCGGGTAGGTGTTTTTCGGGCTGACGGTGAATTCGATCTGCGGGTTGTCGATGATCTTCAGCAACGTCGCCCGGTCGATCTGGGCCTTGGTCACCCGCAGGTAGGTGTCCGCCGCCGCGCCTTTGTCCTTCTGGGCGAATTCGGCCGCTTCGGTCAGCGCCTCGACGAATGCCTTGTAGGTTTTCGGGTTTTCATCGCGGAATTTCTCGGTGGCGAACAGCACCGTGGGTGAATTCGGTCCGAGCACGTCATAGGAGTTGAGCACCACGTGGACGTTGGGGTTTTGCAGGGCCTGGTCCTGGAACGGCGGGTTGGAAAAGTGCCCGGTCAACTCGGTGCCGCCGGCAATCAACGCCGCCGTGGCGTCCGGATGCGGAACCGCCAGGGTGTACTTGTCGAGGCGATTGAAGTCCTTGTCGCCCCACTGTTTCGCGGCGGCGTATTGCAGCAACCGCGACTGCACCGAAACGCCCACCGCCGGCACCGCGATGCGGTCCTTCTCGGTGAAGTCGGCGATGGTCTTGACGTTCGGGTTGTTGCTCAACAGGTAATAAGGGAAGTTGCCCAGGGAGGCCACGGCCTTGACGTTCTGCTTGCCACGGGTGCGGTCCCAGACCGTCAACAACGGCCCGACACCGGCCCCGGCAATATCAATGGAGCCCGACAGCAACGCATCGTTGACCGCCGCGCCGCCTGACAGTTGGGTCCAGTCGACCTTGATCTCGATACCTTCCTGCTTGCCGTATTTCTCGATCAATTGTTGATCGCGGACCACGTTCAGCAGCAGGTAAACGATGCCGAACTGCTCGGCGATACGAATCTCACCCTCGGCGTGGGCGCTGGCCGGCGCGACCAGGCTGCCGGCCAGCAAACTGAACCCCAGGCCGATGGCGGCGGCCAGCGGTGCAAAAGCAATGCGTTTGGACATGGTGATTCTCCGGGCTCTTTGCGCGAGGCGCAGCCGATCAGAAAGGGGCGTCGCCCTGGATGGTGGTGCGATACAGCTTGCGGCGCAGATGACTCGGGCAACCGGCGGCCAAGTGGATCAGCGAGCGGTTGTCCCAGAACACCAGGTCATGGGGCTGCCATTGATGGCGATAGATGTTCTGCGGCAGCACGCTGTGGGCATACAGCTCGGTCAGCAGCGCTTGGCTTTCGTCTTCTGGCAGACCGACGATGCGGGTGGTGAACCCCTCGCTGACGAACAACGCCTTGCGCCCGGTTTCCGGGTGGGTGCGTACGATCGGATGTACCACTTCGGCGACCTGGGCCAGTTGCTCCGGCGTGAGCGTTGGGCGCCAGTTGCCTTCGAATTTGGTTTCGCTGTAGCGCGCCGTGTAGGAATGCGCCGCCGAGCGGCCTTCCACGGCTTTACGCAGCGCTTCGGGCAGAGCGCCCCAGGCTTTGTGCATGTCGGCGAACAACGTGTCGCCGCCTTCGCTCGGCAGCTCCTGAGCGTGAAGCATCGAGCCGAGGCTGGGCAGTTCTTTATAGGAGAGGTCCGAATGCCAGAACTTGCCGGCATCACCGAGACCGATGGACTGGCCGTTTTCGATGATGTTGGAGACGATGAGGATTTCCGGATGCCCGGCCAACAGGAACTGCTTGAGCACATGGATCTGCAGCACGCCAAAACGGCGGCTGAAGGCGATCTGTTGTTCCGGGGTGATGCGTTGGTCGCGGAACACCACGACGTGATAGTCCAGGTGTGCGCGGTGGATACGGGCGAAATCCTGGTCGTTGACCGGTCGGGACAGGTCCAGCCCGACGATTTCGGCGCCTACGGCATCGCGCAACGGGCGGATGTCGAACGACTGCGGGGCAATGTTCGCGGTAGGTGCATCTGGAGAATAAGAGACGGCTGGCATACATCACTCCCACGCACGGCGCGCTTGGACAGGCGCGCAATCGATCAAAACTCACGGCGTTACCGTGTTGGTTTATGTCGTGCGGCGCGCCGATTCGTCGGCAGGTACGCAGGGGGATGACTTTAAAGATATAAGAACAGTAATTTAAATACCGTTAACGAATAACGATATGACCTGGAATTTTGCACCGCACCGCTGTGGGAGCAAGGCTTGCCCGCGATGAAGACAACGCGATCTTTCAGGAACCGAGGCGCCTGTTTCGCGAGCAAGCTTTGCTCCCACACATGGGAATGTAGCCAGGGATGCTCTGCGTTCCGAAAAAGCGTGACGCGGAGCGTCACAGGAGGCATTCCCACGCGGAACGTGGGAACGATCAACCAACGATCAACCAGGGTGCTACCGCTCGTGCAACGCCTCGGACCGGGCCTTGATGATGGGCTTGAGCAGGTAGCTGAGCACGGTTTTCTTGCCGGTGATGATGTCCACCGACGCCACCATGCCCGGAATGATCAGCAGCGGTTTTTCATCGGTGCCCAGGTGGCTGCGTTCGGTGCGCAGCTTGATGACGTAGTAGGTGGTTTTCTTGTCTTCATCGGTGATGGTGTCGGCGCCGATCTGTTCCAGCTTGGCTTTCATCCCGCCGTAGATGGTGTAGTCGTACGCGGTGAATTTCACCGTGGCGTCCTGGCCGGGGTGCAGGAAGGCGATGTCCTGGGGACGGATTTTCGCTTCCACCAGGATGGTGTCGTCCAGCGGCACGATTTCCACCAGGTCGCTGCCGGGCTGGATCACGCCGCCTATGGTGTTCACCAGCAACTTGTTGACGATGCCGCGCACGGGCGATGTCACCAGGGTCCGGCTCACCCGATCTTCCAGGGCTTTGCCGGTGGCCTGGGCCTTGTTCAGGTCGGTGCGAGCTTCGTTGAGCTGCGTCAGGGCTTCGCTGCGGAACTTGCCACGGGTCTCGTCGATCTTGCGCTGCACTTCCTTGATCGCCGATTCGGCACGCGGGATCGCCAGCGTCGTGGCGTCCAGTTGCCCACGGGTCTCGACCTCGGCGCGCTTGAGCCGCAGCACTTCCACCGGCGACACCGCGCCCTGGGCCACCAGCGGCTCGGACATGTTGATTTCCTGGCGTTGCAGCGCCAGTCCGGAGCGGTACTGCGCCTGCTTGGACACGAATTCGCGCAGTTCCTGCTGGCGCTGGATCAACTGCTCCTGCAAGCCGCCGATTTCATCGTGCAACTGTTGGCGGCGGCTGAGGTACAGCGACTCCTCGCTGGCGGCCTGGCCCGGCACCGCCTTGAGCACATCGGCCGGGAAGTTCAGCGGCCGGTCGTCGACCTCGGCACTCAGGCGCTCGACCCGCAACAGCATGGACAGGCGATCGGCCTCGGTTTCGCCGACGTTGGAGACAAACCGGGTGTCGTCCAGGCGAATCAACGACGCACCGGCATCGACGATCTGCCCTTCCTTGACGAACAGCTCGGCGACGATGCCGCCTTCCAGGTTCTGGATCTTCTGGATCTTGGACGATGGGATCGCCTTGCCGTCGCCCTTGGTCACTTCGTCGATCTCGGCGAAGTTGGCCCACAGCATCAGGAATACAAAGAAGCCGATGATGCCCCAGATCGTCAAACGCACTACCCGGGGAGCATCCTCGATCAGGGCTTTGTTGACCTCGGGCAGCGGTTGGCCGTGCAGCGAGTCGGAACCTTTGAAATAACGGCCCACCGCGCCCTTTAAACCGGATTTAAGCAACACTGATCTGCCCCTTCTTCAACGCTTCCATGACAGCGGCTTTCGGGCCGTCGGCGAGGATCTGTCCACGGTCGATCACCAACAGGCGGTCCACCAGCGACAGCAAGGATGCCCGGTGCGTCACCAGCAACACGGTCTTGTTTTCCACCACGGCGGCCAAGCGCTGTTTCAAGCGTTCTTCACCGGTGTTGTCCATGGCGCTGGTGGGTTCGTCCAGCAACAGGATGGGCGGGTTGAGCAGCAGCGCGCGGGCCAGGGCGACGTTCTGGCGCTGACCACCGGACAGGTTCTGTCCGCGCTCACCGACTTGCAGTTCATAACCTTGCGGATGCAGGCGGGCAAATTCATGCACGCCCGCCAGTTCAGCGGCCTGGAGCACCAGTTCATCTTCGACGTAACGGGCGCCGGAGGTCAGATTGTCCCGCAGGGTACCGGCCAGCAGCTGGATGTCCTGGGGCACGTAGCCAATGTTGTAGCGCAGCTCGCTGACGTCGATCTGGCGGATGTCCACGCCGTCCACCAGCAAGGCGCCGTCGTCGGGTTGGTAAAGCCCCACCAGCAACTTGGCCAGGGAACTCTTGCCCGAGCCGCTGCGGCCGATGATGCCGATTTTCTCGCCCGGCTTGATCACCAGGTTGATGTTCTTCAGCGCGGGGTTCTGCTGGTTCGGATAAGTGAAATTCAACTGACGGCATTCGACGGCACCCTGCAGGACCTTGCGGCTCAGCGGGCGCTCGTCGAAATTGCGCTCTTGGGGCAGCTCCATCATCTGGTCGACGGACGTCATGGTCACCCGCGCCTGTTGGTAGCGGGTCAGCAGGCCCGACAGCGAAGCCAACGGGCTGAGGGCGCGGCCGCTGAGCATGTAGCAGGCAACCAGCCCACCCATGCTCAGGCTACCGGCGATGATCAGGTAAACGCCAAAGACGATCATGACCACGCCGGCCAGTTGCTGGATCAACAAGGTGATGTTCATTGCCAGGCCGGACAGCATCTTCACCCGCAGCTCGAGGCGGCTGAGGGTGCCGATGGTCTGTTCCCACTGGTATTGGCGTTCGCTCTCGGCGTTGTTGACCTTCACCGCGTCCAGGCCGGCCAGGGTTTCGATCAGGCTGGATTGGCGCTCGGCGCCCAGGGCCATGGTGCGCTCCATAGTCGCCACCAAAGGCTTCTGCAGCGCATAGCCGATCAGCAGGGCAATCGGGAACGCCAGCACCGGAATCCACACCAGGTGCCCGCCGATAATCGCGATGACCATGAAGATCAGCAGGGTGAACGGCAGGTCGATCAGGCTGGTGAGGGTCAGCGAAGCGAGGAAGTCCCGCAGGCTCTGGAACTCATGGATGTTCTGGGCAAAGCTGCCGACCCGCGCCGGGCGGTATTTCATGGACATGCCGACGATGCGCTCGAACAGCGTCGCCGAGATGATCAGGTCGGTTTTCTTGCCCGCCAGGTCCAGGCACAGGCTGCGCAGCATCTTGAGGATCAAGTCGAACACATAGGCGCCGGTGATACCAACGGCCAATACCCACAGGGTCGATTCAGCCTGGTTCGGCACCACGCGGTCGTAGACGTTCATCACGAACAGCGGCGCGGCCATGGCGATGATGTTGATCAGCAGGCTCGCCGCGATGGCATCGGCGTACAGCCAGCGCGACCGCTTGAGGGTGTCGCGAAACCACGAACGCGCCCGAGGGATCAGCGTGCCGTGGTTAACGTCAAATTTATGCTGCGGCTGGGCGAAGAACACCTTGCCGCTGTAGTCATCGGCCAGCAGTTCACGGCTGATGGTCACCTCACCGCCGTCGCTTTCGCTGAGCAGCAACCGCGCCTGGTCGTCGCCGACCCAGCCCAGCAGCACGGCACTACGGCCGTCCTTGAGCAACAACAGCGCTGGCATGGCGATGGTCGGGATCTGCTCGAGCTTGCGTTGCAGCACCCGACCTTGCAGACCGGCACGGGCCGCCGCGCGCGACAATAATTCGACGCTCAGCCGCTGCTTGGGCAACGGCAAGCCGGTGGTGAGCATCGCCGCGCTGGCCGGCTTCTGATGCAGCATGCAGAGCGCCAGCAGGCCGTCCAGCAGCGGGTCGTCGTGCAGCGTGCGCGGGTCATGAACTAGTTCGACTGGACTGACTTCTGATTCCACGCTCGGCACTCTGACTGATTAAAACGGGTGGTAGGACTCAATTCATCCCAGGCAACTGGACCTTGGGCTTCATGTCGTTCTGCACAACCGATGCCAACGGCGCGACCACACCCTGGCTTTTCAACAGCTGGCCCATGGTTGCCTTGATCCGGTACTGGGTGAACAGCTGCACATTCTTGATTTCCGCCAGGCGACGGGAAGCGCTGAACAGCTCGTTTTCGCTGTCGAGCAAGTCGAGCAGGGTCCGCTCGCCGAGGCTGAACTGCTTCTGGTAGGCGGTGCGCACGTTAGCGCTGCGATCCACGTATTGCTGGGCGACCGGCACCTGGGCATTGGCGTTGTTCAAGGCGTTCCAGGCCAGGCCCAGCTCTTCGTTCAACTGGCGCAGCGCGTTGTTGCGGATGTCCAGGGCCTGGTTGGACAGGTACGACTTGGATTCCAGGTCCGCCTTGTTGCTGCCGCCGGCATACAGGTTGAAACGCATGCGCAGCATGGCTTGCCATTCATTGTTGTGGCCGTTCTGGCCGTCCAGGTCGTTGTCGGCAGTGCGGCCCAGCTCGGCGTCGAAGCGTGGGTAGAAGCTCGACTTGGCGGCTTCGTACTGTTGCTCGGCCGCGGCGATGTCGGCTTCGGCCGAACGCAGCACCGGGCTGTTTTCCAGCATCTGGGCGCGGGCTTCGGTCAGGTTGGCCGGCAGCAACGCCAGAAAATCAGCAGGACGTTCCAGTTGATCGGGCAGTTGACCAACGGCGCTGAGGTAGTTGGTCTCGGCATCGGCCAGGTTGGTTTGTTCGGTGATCAGGTTGTTGCGGGCCTGGGCCATGCGCGCTTCGGCCTGGTCCAGGTCGGCGCCGCTGCCCACGCCGCGGGAAGTGCGCAGCTTGATCTGGTCGAAGATGCGCTCGTGGCTCTTGAGGTTTTCCTCGGCCAGGCGCACGAACTCGCGACGGGTCAGCACGTCCAGGTAGACCTGGGCCACTGTCAACCCGGTGCGCTCGGACGCGTCCAGCAACGAGTACGCACGGGCATTGACGGTGGCTTGCTGACGCCCCACTTCGCTGGACGTCGCAAAACCGTCAAAAACCATTTGCGACAGGCGCAGGCTCGACTCGCTACGGTTCAGGGTTTCCCAATGATTGGTCCCGCCCGACCGGGTGGTGACGCTGTCGGTGCCTTCACGGCCGTATCCGGCTGCAAGGTCCACTCTAGGCAGGTAGCCGCCCTTGGCCGCCTTGAGTTGGTAATCCGCCGCGAGGCGACTGTTCACGCCAGCCTGGATTTCAGGATGGACATCCAGCGCCTGTTGCATGGCCTGCGGCAAGGTTTGTGCTTGTACGAAACTGGCGGCGAGAGCAAAGGGTAAAGCCTTGAACAGGTACAGACGCATGATGGATTTCTTCCTGAAACACTTGTCTTGGATCACAGCGAAACGTGGCGCTGCATCGGATGATGGCAACCGGAATGACCGTATGTCGGAAAGTTCAAAACAGGAGCTGGAACACGCACTGAAAGAACAGGTCGCCGCTTAAATATCAATGTGACATTACCTCGGCGATTGTTTAGGATGGCCGGCAGAAGGTCAATAGTTTGGCACAAACAAAATAATTGAGAAAACACAGCCAAAATATTGACATGTGAAAGCGTCAAATAACCTTACTTTGTGAACATGTACGTCCAGACCGCTGCAGCCTACAAGCTGACGGGTCCATGGAAGTCTACTGAGCGTGACACCCGGAGAGTCTTCAATGAGCAGTGTTATTGCCGTTGTCAAAAGCATTGTTGGTCAGGTTTTCGTCGTATCCCCAGAGGGCATCCGGCGCGTACTCATTGAAGGCGATCGCCTGTACACGGGCGATCAGTTGGACACTGGCCCTTCTGGCGCCGTCACATTGGATCTGGCCGATGGCCGCACCCTGGACTTGGGCCGCGACACCCAGTGGAGCGCCAATGCCCCGGACTCTTCCACCGACCTGGCACAAGCCACTGCCCAGGCCGCGCCGTCGGTAGAAGAGCTGCAGCAAGCCATCGCCGCGGGCGTCGACCCGACGACTGCCCTGGAAGCCACCGCCGCTGGCGCCACTGCCGCAGGTACGGGCGGCGCCGCCGGTGGCGGCCACAGCTTTGTGGTGCTGGATGCCACCGCTGGTAGCGTCGACCCTACTGTCGGTTTCCCAACTGAAGGTCTCGCTGCGGCGGCTGCCACCGATAACAACACCCTGGGTGGCGATACTACGGATACGACCGCCAACGCTGTCCTCAATGCGACGATGACCCTGAGCGCCACACCGACCCTGACCGAAGCCGGCGGCGTGCTGGTCTACACCGCGACCGTGACCCAGGCCCCGCAGACCGCCTTGACCGTGACCTTGTCCAACGGCTCGGTGATCGTGATCCCGGCGGGTCAGCTGACCGGTAGCGTCAACGTTCCACTCGCGCCGAATGACACGGTCTACAACGACCCAAGCCAGATCAGTGTGACCGTCACTGGTACCACCGGTGGCACTGGCATTGCCGTGACCGTACCCACCACGCCGGCCGTGACCCAGATCACCGACACCATCGACACCACCACCGTCGCCCTGAGTGCGGGCAATACCGTCACCGAAGGCGGCCAGATCACCTACACCGCCACCCTGACCAATCCGGCTCAAACTCCGGTGACCGTGACCTTGAGCAACGGCTCGGTCATCACCATCGCCGCCGGCCAGACCACTGGCACCGTTAACGTCGATACTCCGGCCAATGACGTCTATAACAACGGCAGCACTGTCAGCACCACCATTACCGGTGCGACCGGTGGCAACTTCGAGAATCTGGTGCCGAGCACCGCGCCTGCGGTCACCACAATTACCGATTCGGCGGATACCACTGGCCTGACTCTGACGGCCAGCAACACCATCACCGAAGGCGGTTCGATTGTTTACACCGCGACGCTGACCAACCCGGCCCAGACTCCCACCACTGGCCTGACTCTGACGGCCAGCAACACCATCACCGAAGGCGGTTCGATTGTTTACACCGCGACGCTGACCAACCCGGCCCAGACTCCGGTGACCGTGACCYTGAGCAAYGGCTCGGTCATYACCATCGCCGCCGGCCAGACCACTGGCACCGTYAACGTCGAGACGCCAGCCAATGACGTCTACAACAACGGCAGCACGGTCAGCACCACCATTACCGGTGCGACCGGTGGCAACTTCGAAAACCTGGTCCCGAGCACGACACCTGCGGTCACCACGATTACCGATTCGGTGGACACCACTGGCCTGACT